>CAMHGU010000061.1 GCA_946184715.1 uncultured bacterium
GTCAGGGCTGGCTGAGCCGGCCGTAGCGGGGAGGGCGGGGGAGGACAGTCAGATGAAGGCGGTGTCGTTCTTGACCTTCTGGAGCTTGATGAGGCGGCGGAAGTCGCGCGTGGTGGCGAAGTGGCGCAGCTCGTCCATATGGGAGCGGCGGTGCATATCGGTGCCGATGTAATCCACAAGGCCGTTCTCGAGCATCCACCAGGCTATTTCGCGCTCGTGCTTGCCGTAATGGCCGGCAAAGGAGAGAATGTTCACCTGCAATTCCACCTCATATTGCTGCAGCTGCTTGTACTTCTCGCGCTTCTCTCGATAGTAAAAATAGCGCTCGGGGTGGGCGAGAATGGGCTGATAGCCACGGCTTTTAAGCTCAAAGACAATCTCTTCAAACTCGAGAATCTGCACCACGAAGGAGTTCTCGATAAGCACGTGGTTGTTGGGCAGGAGCATAAAGTCGTCGGGGCCGAGCACGTTCTTCTTGAAGAAGTCGTCGAGGCGGTATTCGGCCGAGTGCATCACATCTACGGGGATTCCGGCCTCGGCGATGGCCGCTTTCAGCTCGGCGAAGGGGGCGGCGAGGGTGTCGCGGGTGTTCTCGAAGGTGTGCTGAGTGACGTGGGGCGTGAGGAGCTGGCGCGTGACGCCAAGCTCGTTGAGCCCGGCAAGGCAGTAGGTCGAGGTACCGGTATCGGGAGCGCCATCATCCACGCCCGGGATGAGATGGGCGTGCATATCGGTGGCATAGAAAAGCTTTTCGGGTGTCTTTTTATGAAAGAAATCGAACATTGATTTAAGGTAATTTTCGCTATTGCGACGCAAAATTAGCAAAAAAAATTTCGTGGTTGTAAATTTATCGGTTATTTTTGCAGATTGTAAAGGCACTTCGGCGCCGAAACGGTAGAAAATTAACCTTAAACAGTATATCAAGATGACAAAACGACTGAAGATTCGCGACCTTACGATGCGCGACGGGCAGCAATCGCTGTTCGCCACCCGTATGCCGCAAGAGAGTATCGACAAGTTGCTTCCTTTATATAAGGATGCGGGATTCTATTCGATGGAAGTGTGGGGCGGAGCCGTGCCCGATAGCGTGATGCGCTATTTGGGCGAAGACCCGTGGTATCGCCTGCGCTCTATCCACGATGCCATAGGCGACGTGTCGCTCCTCTCGGCGCTCTCGCGCGGCCGTAACCTCTTCGGCTATGTGCCTTACCCTACGAGCGTGCTTGAAGGTTTCTACAAAGAAGCCACCAAGAACGGCCTCGGCATTATGCGCATCTTCGACGCGCTCAACGACCTCAACAACGTGGCCGACAGCGTCAAGCTCATCAACTCGATGGGCGCGATTGCCGATGGTGCCGTGTGCTACACCGTCGATCCCAAGGACGCTGCCGCTGCCGATGAGCCGCAAGGCTTCTTCGCCCGTCTTTTCGGCAAGAAGAAAGAGGCCCCCAAGCGTATCTTCACCGACGAATATTTCATCGAGAAGGCCAAAGGCTTCGAGGCTCTCGGCGCCAAGATTATCACCATCAAGGATATGGCCGGCCTCGTCAATCCCGCGCGGGTGGCATCGCTGATGCCCAAGCTGAAAGCCGCCGTGAGCGTGCCTATCGACTTCCACACCCATTGCACCCCCGGCTACGGCCTCGCCTCGTGTCTGATGGCTATCATTCACGGCGTGGATATTCTCGACACCAACATCTGGTGGTTCGGCGAAGGCTCGGCCGCCCCGGCTATCGAGCTGATATATGTGTTCTGCAAGAAGCTCGGTGTGGAGCTTGAGGTGAATATGGAAGCTGTGGCCAAGATTCACAAAGAGCTGTTCGAAATACGCAGAGGCCTGGCGCAGTTCGACCTCCATAAAGACAATTTCCCCCACGACTTCAACCCGCTCACCGACGAGCTGCCTGCCGACGTTGATGCCCAATTTGATGCCGCTATCGCCGCCGCGCAAGCCAACGACGAAGCCGCGCTGCTCGATGCCTGCCACGCCATCGAAGATTACTTCAACTTCCCGAAGCCCAACGTGATTGTCAAGACAGCCGAGGTGCCGGGCGGTATGTACTCCAATATGGTGGCACAGCTGCGCACGCTCAAGCAGGAGGAGATTCTCGACGACGCTATGGCCCTTATCCCGAAGGTGCGCCGCGACGCCGGCCTCGTGCCGCTCGTCACTCCCACCAGCCAGATTGTGGGCACCCAAGCCGTGCAACTCGCTCTCGACCGCAAAAAGGGCAACGCCGACTACACCACCGTCAGCAACCAGTTCAAGTCGCTCATTCGCGGCGAATACGGCAAGACGCCTGTGGCCATCGACCCCGCCTTCCGCGAGCAGATTACCGGCTCGGCCGAGGAGCACGACTACGACACCTCCTCTTACCGCAAGCCCGACAACCCGGAATTGCCCGAGCTGGGTGGCGTGAAGCTCGCCCAGAACGAGCCTGAATATCTCCTTCTCGAACTCCTGCCCGCCGTGGCCACCAACTTCCTCAAGACGCGCCGCGAGGCCGAATATGCCGCCACCCACAAGGACGAGCCGACCGCAGCTCCCGCAGCCGAAGAGGCTCCCGCCGCTGAGGTAGCGCCCATCACCGGCCCCACCTTCAACTCGCCTATGGGCGGCAAGATCATCGAGGTGAACGTCAAGCCCGGTGACAAGGTGAAGCGCGACCAGAAACTCCTCGTCTATGAGGCTATGAAGATGGAAAACGACCTGCTTAGCGACATGGAAGGCACCGTAAAGCGTATCCTCGTGGAGGAAGGCCAGGTAATTGGCGCCAACCAGCCGCTTATCGAATTTGAGGGCTAAGCATTAATTGCCCTTCCGCATCGGCGCCGGGAACGAATTCACATCGTCCCGGCGCCTTCTTTGCCCATAAAGTCGTAGAGACCCCTTCGGCGGGTAGTGGGTTATTTTGCGTTGAGGGCGTTCTCGAAGAGCTGGAGGTTGCGGCCGGTGTAGAGCGCTCTGACGGCGGCAATCTCCTCGGGGGCGCCTTTGTCGCGGAGCAGCTCGCCGAGCACCTCGGGCCTACCGGTGCGCACCAGCAACTCGGCACGCCGCTCTATCGGTAATGAATTGACGTAGTCGTCGATGGCACTCACCACATCGGCATGGCCTTTGCCCTCCTTTACGGCGAGATATACAACTGAGGTTAGAGTCAAGGTACTCTCCACTTGAGCGCTTTGCTCTGAAACAGTGCCGGTACTATTCATAACCCGCTCCACAATCGCCTTGGCTATGCGGCGTCCGGCCTCGTCGGGCTTGAGCGAGAGGGCATAGGCTACGAGGGCAGCTGTGTCGAGACGATTGTCGTAGTGATTGGCAAGCCACTCATCGATTTGCTTACGCTGGGTAGGCTCTACGGTGCCTGCGATGCTGTCGTAGAGCGACTTGACATGGGACATCGCGTCGACTTCAGCGCCGGGGAGCCGGTCGATTGCGGCTGCAAGCCGTTCAGCCTCAGATGGCGGTGTAGCGGTGCACGACCACAATGCGGCAGCCGCTATAATAATGCTAAAAAATCCGGTTAGCGAGCGTATCATTATGTTCTTTGATATATTGGCGGAAGATATTGTCGAATTCGGCAGCGGCGGCATCGTCGCCGGCTATGGCGTATTGGCTCTGAATGGCTTTGGCCTCAAGGAGCGCCTTTTCGAGCTCCCATTCGCCATTAGGCGCGGCCTTGATTACCTCTTGGGCTGAGGTCTGTGCCTGATGCTTGAGCAGGGTGGAGGTGTCGTCGGCATTGGAGCCGCAGGCAGCGAGGCAGAGGAGCATAGCCAGAGGCAAGAATGGTCGTTTCATCATCGGTTGAATTTAGATAGCGCAAAGTTACGAATTTTCCGGTAACCTGCAAGCCAAAGCAGCGGTAGGCCCACGCCCACGATGGTGTAGAGAATGAAGAAGCCGTCGGTAGCCGCATGCTCGTGCACCACCATGTGGCAACCTATCTGGCCCCAATCCAGGTCGTAGTACCATATCTTGATGGCGCTTACGACTTTGAAGGCCGATATGTGCCATACGTAAACCGCCACGGTGTTGTCGCCGGTCCACACGAGAGCCTGCTTTACGCGCCCTGAAAGCCTATCGACCAGGCTCGCAATGTTATGCAGCATCAAGAAGCCGATGGTGCCGGTGATGGGCAGGGTGAGCACATCGATAGGCACCGGCTTGAGGTTCATTCCGTGGCATTTGAAATGGGCTGCAACGCAGAGGATTGCGAAATAGACCGGTATCAGCCACTTGCTGCGCGAGATGCGCGGCTCATAGTGACGAAACGCTACCCCGATGCCGAAGAAGAGCACGCCCCAACACTCGCGAATACCGCCTTGCACCACGGTGACTATCGTAAGGCCGTAGTAAATTTTCACAAAGGTGAAAGCGAGGGTCAAACCGATAATAATCGCCACCGTAGGGATATGGCCTTGCCACCACGAACGCTTGCTCAACAGCCGATACAGAATCAGGAGCACAATGCTCGACACCAGCAGCGCACGGAAGAACCAGAAAGCACCGAGCAGAAACTCGTCGTAGCCGGCCATAGAGAATATGATATGCACAGCGCGCTGGAGCGCGACGGTGAGCGAGTAGGGGTGGGTGACGCCGCCTTCCCAGTTGCCGTACTGTTCATTGAGAATCCCGATGGTGAACAGCAGATTGTGAATCAGCAAGAAAAGCAGGCTCCACTTCACCATAGGGACATACAACCCGCGGAACCGCTTGCGACAGAATTCCCACGGCTCTTCCACATTGCGCCGGCTGAAGAAGTAGCCGGCCGCGATGAAGAACACCGGCATGTGGAAGATGTAGATAGATTGAGTGATAAACCCCGGCCCTTCGGCGTGGCCCATCACCATAAGGATGATGGCAAAGGCCTTGACGAGTGACATTACGGTGTTGCGTTGCTGTGTCATTGCTTGAGATTGATTTCGATTGATTCGTCGAGGCGCGTGGAAAAGCGGCGCGAGAGACGCTCGCTCTTGAGGCGCCAGTCGGTGCGGTCGCCTTGCACGGCGAGTTTCACTTTATCGCGCGCATCGGCATTGATGCTGTCGATGACGCTCATTAGTCGGCGGCGCTTGTCGCGGTCGATGGTGTCGAAGAGATTGCGCTGCGCTGTGTCGGTAATCTCGCCCACAATCACCCCTGATTTCTTGTACTGAAAGCCTTTCACGAAGATGGCCCGCAAGGCGGTTTCGGCGGCTTCCACAATCTCGGCCGAGTCGGCCGTGGGCGTGGCGAAGCGAATGGTATAGGAGCGATTGTTCTGAGGCAGGTCGTCGCGAAACCGGTTGGTGAGGATAAACACCGTAAGCTGGCGAGCGTAGGTCTTCTGCTCGCGCAATTTACGGGCACAAGCCGCGGCATGCGATGCCACCGACTCGCGCACGCCCTGATAGTCGCTTATCATCTGGCCGAAGGAGCGCGAGGTGCAAATCTGCTGCTTCGCGGCTCTCACCGAGGCCAGTCCGAGACACGGCTCGCCGCGCAGCTCGCGCCAGGTGCGCTCAGCCACGATGGAGTAGGCTTTCCTCACCCATTCGCCGGGCCTGGCGGCGAAGCGCGCGGCGGTGTCGATGCCGTAGGCCGCCAGGCTGCGGGTCATTCGTCGGCCTATCCCCCACACGTCCGACACGGGCGTCAGCTCAAGGGCCCGCTGCCGCTTTTCATCATTGTCGATGAAGCACACTTGGCGATAGCCGGCAAATTTCTTGGCGAATTTGCTTCCCATCTTAGCCAGCGTCATCGTAGGGGCGATGCCCATCGACACCGAGATGCCGGTGCCGCGCGTGATGCGCTTCACGAGGTCGCGCGCCAGCCGTTCCGTATCAGCGATGCCGTGAAGATCGACAAAAGCCTCGTCGATAGAGTACACCTCCAGGCTCGGCACCGCCTCGGCGATAAGCGACATCACTCGGGCCGACATATCGCCATAGAGTGTGTAATTCGACGAGTAAACGGCCACGTTCTCGCGCTCTATCAACTCTTTAATCTGAAACACCGGCGTGCCCATCGCTATGCCGAGGGCTTTGGCCTCATTGGAGCGGGCTATGCAGCAGCCGTCGTTGTTGCTCAGCACCACCACCGGCCGGCCGCAGAGCGACGGGTTGAACACACGCTCACAGCTGACGAAGAAATTGTTGCAGTCGATAAGCCCGAACATTTCAGCTCCTTATCGTAAACGTCGATTATGCTTGATGGTATAGGTGACAATGCCCCATACCATAAATTCATTGCCTTTGCCCACGTGGATAGTGGGGTAGGCCGGATTGGAGGGCACGAGCAGCACCTCATCGGCTACGATGCTGACGCGCTTGAGCGTGAAGTCGCCATCAACGAAGCACACGGCGAGGTCGCCATCCTGCAGCTCGAGCGATTTGTCGATTACCAGGAGATCGCCCTCTTCGATTCCCTCATCGCGCATCGAGTCGCCCACCACGCGGGCGTAGAAGGTGGTGGCGGGGTGGGGTATAAGCTCCTTGTTGAGATCGATCTGGCGGTCGGTATAGTCCTGAGCGGGCGAGGGGAAACCGGCCCTGACGCTCTCCATCGCCATCGGCAACGGGAGCGAGGTGGTCACGTCGCTCGAATAGATGTGGAGCGAGAGGCCGGCATCGTAGGTGCTCAGCCCGTGGATATGGCTATCGGTTTCAGACATTCTTTCGGAGGTTTTCGGCAAACTTCTCAATCAACCGCAGCTCGGCGGGAATGTTGATGTTTTGGGGGCAATGAGGCTTGCACTGGCCGCAGCCTATGCAGTGCGACGCTTGACGCAACTTCGGCACAGCGCGATCTTGCCCTACGAGATATTCGCGCCTGAGCTTGGCGTACTCGGGGCTTTGGGCGTTGAGCGGAAGGCGCCCCTGGTTTTTCACCTTATTATAATGGACGAAGATGGCAGGGATATCGACACCGTAAGGGCAGGGCATGCAGTATTTGCAATTGTTGCAGGGGATAAGCTCTACATTGACAATCTGGCGCGCCACGTCATAGAGAAACTCCTCTTCATCTTTAGTGACGGGGCGCAGTGGGCAGTAGGAGAGTAGATTATCCTTCAGGTGCTCCATAAAGGTCATGCCGCTTAGCACGGTGAGCACGCCCTCGGGGGTGCCGGCGTAGCGGAACGCCCACGAGGCTGTGCTGGCCTCAGGGTCGCGCTGCCGCATCTTCTCCACGAGATATTGCGGCACGCTGGCCAGGCGTCCGCCCAGCAGCGGCTCCATAATCACGGCCGGAATGCCGCGCTTCAGCAGCTCGGCGTAGAGGTAGCGGGCATCGGTGTTGCGCTCGTTGATCTCGTTGGCATAGTCCCAGTCGAGGTAGTTAAGCTCTATCTGCACGAAATCCCAGTGTATCTCATCGTGGCGCGAGAGCAGATAGTCGAACACCTTAATATCGCCGTGATAAGAGAAGCCGAGATTGCGGATACGGCCTAAGCGGCGCTGCTCAAGGCAGAAGTCGAGCATACCATTATCTTCGTATCGGCTCTTATATGCCTCCATGCCGCCCATACCGCAGCCGTGGAGCAGATAGTAGTCGATGTGGTCAACTTGAAGCTCCTTGAAGGAGTTTTCGTACATCGCGATGCTCTCCTGCCGGCTCCAAGTGGCTTCGTCGAAATTGGAGAGCTTGGTGGCGATGAAGTAGGAATCGCGTGGGTGGCGCGAGAGGGCGATACCGGTGGCGTGCTCGCTCTCGCCGCGGCAGTAGGCCGGTGAGGTGTCGAAGTAGTTCACGCCGTGCTCAATGGCGTAGTCCACCAGCCGATTTACCATCTCTTGGTCGATGGGCGCGTCGCTGCCGCGCGCGGAGCCTCCGTCGGTGGTGGGGAGGCGCATCATTCCGTAGCCGAGAAGCGACACCTTATCACCGGTAGTAGGACACGTGCGATAAGTCATCTTCCCCTTGGGGGGCTCTTTCTGATTTTCGTATTCGTCCTCAATGTCGTTGTCAACCACGGTTTTGCAACCGGGCACCGCGGCCACGGCGGCAGTGGCCACGCCTGCGCCCACTATCTTCAGAAAATCACGTCGTTCTATATGCTTACTCATTGTAATATCGTAATTTGCAGGTGATTAAATCTCTCTGTGCATTTCGTGGCCTTCAACGTAGATGGCCGAGAACGGGCGCGCGGGGCATAAATTTTCACACGCCCCGCAACCTATGCACACCTCCGTGTTGATGGCCGGCACCATAGGCGATGACTCGTCGTCGGGGTCGATTTTCACCAATGTTATAGCTCCGGTGGGACAATGGCGAGCGCAGTTGTCGCAGCTGACTCCATCGGTAATCGCCACGCAGTTCTTCTTCACCCACACCGCGTGCCCTATCTGCAGCGAGGCTTTTCGCTCCGCTTCAATGGGGCGAATGGCTCCGGTGGGGCACACTTGCGAGCATCGATTGCATTCGGGGCGACAGTAGCCGTGCTCGTAGCTCATCACCGGCTGCATCAAGGTGCTCAAATCGGTCGATGGCCGCAACACGTCATTAGGACATTCCGAAATGCAGAGCTGGCACGCGGTGCAATGCTGCTGCAAGTTGCGGGCCGAGATGGCGCCCGGAGGCGTCAACGGAGTGGAGCGTTTCGGCTCCACCTTTTTCTCAATCACGGCAAGCCCGCCATCCACTTTCTTGGCCTGCTGCGCCATTGCCACCCCGGCAAGCATCGCGGTGCCTACGAGGAAGTTGCGTTTCGCGTCATCGACTTTGTCGTCGGCGGCTTTCTCTTCGGGTTGCGATGCCGGCGATTTGCGCTTTACCCCATAATACAGGGCTTTGGTGGAGCAGTGGCCTATGCAGTTGCCGCACACCACGCATCGCGAGTAGTCGATGCGATGCGCCTTTGAGTCGATACACGAGGCTTTGCAATTACGGGCACAGCTGCCGCAGGTGATGCACTTGGCATCGTCGATGCGCACTTTGAGCAGCGAGAATCGCGACAGAAAACCGAGCGTGGTGCCTACGGGGCAGATGGTGTTGCACCACGTGCGACCGTAGCGATATGCCAAGTAGCCTATAATCAACAGCGTAGCGGCGGTGACTGCGATTGGCACCCAACCGTAGAATACCCAGTCGGCGCTCGACACCGCATAGCTATCCACCTGTTCGGCTCCCGATGCGAGCAGATTGTTGGCTCCAATCCACACGGGTTGGAACAAATGGGTGATGATGCGCCCGTAGGTGCTGTAAGGCGCTATCAAGCCGGCAATGGCGGTGAGCCCTAAGAGCGTCAGCACCACGAATACCACCAGCGCCGCTATTCGCAGCCAAGTGAGCGGACGCGAGTAGGAGTACGGATTGCGCTTGCGCCGGCGACCTACGCGCGCTATGAGGTCTTGCATTATACCCAGCGGGCACACTACCGAGCAATAGATGCGCCCAAAGAGGAGGGTGAGGGCCGCAAGAATGCCTACTATCACAAAATTGGCGGCCAGCAGTGCCGGAATGAGTTGTATCTTCGGCAACCAGCTCAGATGCTGATGCAGATAGCCCGACACGTCGAGGAGCAGTAGCGTGATGGCCACGAAAACCGCGGCGCCGAGTATCTGGCGTAGGAGTTTTAACGAGAGACGTTTCATAGAATTGTTGACATTAACGTCGTAATACATAATTGATTATGGCCCAGCCGCCCAAAATCTGAAGCGCCATTCCGGGCACCCCGATACGGAGGTCTTGGAAGCCCGCGCTCCACGACCCTACGATAAGCGACTCAATCATCGACCCGATAACCTGATAGCCAAGCACCACGGCGATAAGCAGCGGCAGCGTGGCTTTCTTAAATCTGTCGGCTACGAAAGCGGCCGCCAGGGCCAAGAGCGTCGATTTGATTAAGATGATGGGCAGCACCGCCGGCGCCGGCATCCCGAACAGGGCGGAGTTGACCACCGGCGAGGCTATGGCCGTCAGCAGCCCCACGCGCCACCCGTATTTGTAGGCAGCAATGAGGGTGAAGAAATAGATGGGCAACAATATGAGACCACCTTGCGGCACAAGGTGACACAACTGTGGCAACACGATATTGCCCGCCACGAAAGCCGCCGCCAGCACATAAGCGCGCGGCTGTCGGTAATCGAGTGAATACAGGTTGAGAGTTGTCAAGTTCATATATTATCGGTTTTGTTTCTCTTTCATTTCTCGGAAGTGGCTGCGCAGCAACGCTTCCACTTGGCCGGCATCGCCCGCCGGCTCTACGATTTTCTCTAATGGGCATCGGCCTGAGCCTTCGGGGATTTCGATAGCCTCCACAAGCTGCGCATAGCTGTAACTGATGCCGGCAGCTTCGAGAATGGGCAAAGCGCGGCGGCTCATCACGTCGGCATAGGCAACGGCTACTCCGCCTTGCGCTATCAGGCCTGCCGCAGCTTTGCCTATCACCTTGTCGGCTATCGCGGCACCGCGTAGCGTAGCGGGCGAATTGTCAAGAAGCCATATCAGGTCGCGCACTCCCTTCTTATTAAAGGAGTGAAGCACGCCGTCGCTGTCGCGCACCACGAGGGAGCACCCCTCAGTGTGGAGTAGGGCGATGAGCGGTTGCAAAGTATCGGCCGATTTCTCTTTGTCCATTACGCTTTTTGACCTGCTACCGA
>CAMHGU010000062.1 GCA_946184715.1 uncultured bacterium
GCGTGAACGGTGGTCATGATACCGCTCTGGATGGGAGCGAAGTCGTTCAGAGCCTTGGTCATCGGGGCCAAGCAGTTGGTGGTGCAAGAAGCAGCCGAGATAACAGTGTCGGCGGGAGTCAGTGTCTTGTGGTTTACGTTGTAAACGATGGTGGGAAGATCGTTGCCTGCGGGAGCCGAGATCACAACCTTCTTGGCGCCGGCCTTAATGTGGGCCGAGGCTTTCTCCTTCGAGGTGTAGAAACCGGTGCACTCGAGAACTACATCAACGCCGAGTTCGCCCCAAGGAAGCTCTGCTGCATTGGGCACTGCGTAGATGGTAATCTCCTTGCCGTCCACGATGATTGAGTTGTCGGTTGCCTCTACGGTGTGCTTGCCTTCACCGAACTTGCCGGCGAAACCACCCTGGCAAGTGTCGTATTTAAGAAGGTGAGCGAGCATCTTGGGGCTGGTGAGATCGTTGATGGCGATCACTTCATAACCTTCTGCCTCAAACATCTGACGGAATGCGAGACGACCGATACGGCCGAAACCGTTAATAGCTACTTTAGTCATAGTTACTGTGTTAATAATTGGTTGATTTATAATAAGTTGAATATTATGAACTCTTTTGCCTCGCGTGGGTCTCCACTAAGGCATCGCAAAGTTACAAATTTTTCGCCGCTTATCCATTTAATTGCGCAAATAATTTCGCTCCCTATGTTGTACAACATATTCGTTCTACTCATCGAAGCTCCGAACGGCCTCGGCGGCCGGTGTGGCGGAGAACCTCCCGGCGGCGTCACCGCCCTGCTCGCCTGGGAGTCTCTACTGACTTGAATGACCAAAGGACTTCTTATAACCGGCACATCAACGATATGCGCGCGCCCCTGTGGGGCGGACCGGCGGACAGGGCGGACAGGGCGAGGGCGGGGGCGATGCAGTTTTTTGGGCGAGGGATGCGGCGATGTCGGGCATTTTTGTTAATTTTGCAATGCCTTAGCGCAAAGCCTGCGCCGCAAGGCTCTGTAACCGGAATTTCCTATATTATAAAGATATATCATAAGAACTATGCTAAAGAAGATTTTATCAATCAACGGCCGTCCCGGCCTCTACAAGCTACTATCTTACGGCAACAAGAGCGTGGTGGTAGTGGAATCGCTTTCCGACAAGAAACGTCAGCCCATCAGCCCTCGCGAGCGCATCATCTCGCTTGGCGACATCGCTATGTACACCGACGACGAGGAGGTGCCTCTATGGAAGGTGCTCACCAACATCTACGAGAAAGAGGGCGGCAAGCAGCTCAATCTCGCCGACTATAAGGAGGGCGCTTCGGCTCGCGCTTATATGGCCGAGATTCTGCCCACCTACGACCGCGACCGCGTTTACGACAGCGACATCCAGAAGCTGCTCAAGTGGTACAACCTGCTCGTGGGCGCCGGCTTCACCACCTTCGAAGAGGAGAAGCCCGCCGAGGAGGCTAAGGAAGAGGCTACAGCCGAAGAACCCAAGGAAGATAAGAAGAAGTAATCAATCAACTACGCCATAAGAGAGGGCGACGGAAACCGGATTTCGACCGCCGTCGCCCTCAATTATTTTACCGAATTTCTGCGCGTGATGGACATTAAGCGGTTGGCAAAGATAGCGATGAGCGTGACGTTGGCGCTGACGATAGCGACGACGAGCGTGAGCTGTCACCGCAACGGCGGCTCGGGCAAGGGGCGCCGCGAGTATATCAAATCCACGCGCGACAAGAAGGGGAAGAAGGATAAGCAGCAGGGCAGCGACCTCTCAGGCATCAAGATTGAGAAGGGCGACAACCGCAAGCTCTACGAAGCCGCGGAGCGGTGGCTCGGCACCCCGTATCGCTACGGCGGCCACTCCCACGACGGCACCGACTGCTCGGGTATGGTGATGGAGATGTATAAAGAGGTGTACGGCGTGGACCTCGAGCGCAACTCGGCCGAGCAGTTCAATAAGAATTGCCACAAGATAGGCAAGGACAAGCTCCGCGAGGGCGACTTGGTGTTTTTCGCCACGGGGAAGAATCGCGACCGCATCAACCACGTGGGCATCTATCTGAAGGACCGCTACTTCGTTCACGCCTCATCGTCGCGCGGCGTCATCATCAGTTCGCTCGAGGAGGAATACTGGGAGCGGCACTATGTGGCCTCGGGCCGGGTGAAGGGAAGGTGAACGCTCCCGCGGCGCGCATATCTATATAAGGTATATTATGGGCGTTGCAGAACGCCACGGCATCGGCGCTGACCTCCTTGGCAGCATTGGCGGCGACGATCATCGTGTCGCACTCCACGAGGGAGGCGAGACGCGTGATGTCGGAGTTGAAGCCGCCGGTGACCACAAGGTAGTCGGCCTTGACAGCGCGCGGCGCGGTGTAATGCTTGCGCCCGAAGCTCCGAGATGCGAATATCACCCGGCGATTGCCGATAATAGTGTAGCGCAGAGGGCAGTGGCGCGCAGCGGGGAGCGTGTCGGTCGCGATGCGCTCGGCGCCATAGATGGCCATAAGGCGGCGATTGTAGCGGGCGAAGGCATCGGTGTAGTCGTCGTCGATGTTGCCGCTGAGGCGGGCGGTGCCGGCGTCGAAACTCACCAGGGGACAGTAGCGGCGGTCGGCCAGCAGCATCGTCGGCGGCTGCGTCGCGCGGTGACCATAGCTGCGGCAAGCGTCGATTCCTATCCACAGAGCGAGGCAAGCTATGGCGGCGGTGAGGCTGACGATGCGGCGCGTGGTCAAGAACGTGAACGCCAGTGCAGCCACGATGAAGTAGGCCACCACATCAATCCACCCCACATCGAGGGCCGAGAATAGCGCGGGCGTGGCATCGGCTATCGCCTGCACCGCGCGCATCAGCACCGAGTAGATGAAATCAAACGAAGCGGTGATTATAGGACTATCGGAGAGGACGGCCACGATGCCCCAGCCGAGAAGTAACGGCATCAGCGGTACCACCACAATGTTGCTCACCACGAACAGCGCGGGAAATGAGCTGAAATAGTAGGCAGCCACGATGCCGGTAGCGGCCATCGCGCCTATGGTCACCGAGAGCGAGCTTACCAGCCAATAGAGCAGCTTGCGCTTGGGGCTGACAGTCATCAGCGCGCGGCCCACGGTGAGGATGCCGGCCACGGCGAGGAAACTCATCTGCGCGCCGGTGTCGTAGAGCGCGAGGGGGTTGACGGCAAGCAGCAGCAGAGCCGCGCCGCAGAGGGCGTTTAGCGACTCGTTGGGCCGATAGGCGATAAAGGCCATTGAGGCGAAGGCGTACATCACAAGGGCGCGTGTCACCGATGGGGAGAACCCCGTCAGGTAGGCATAGCCTATGAGAATTAAGAAGGTGACCACGAGCCTGATGGGCTTGCCGTGAGTCAGGAAGTCGAGAGGGAACAGGAAGAGGTAGATGAAGAGCGCTATAAGCCCCACGTGGAGACCGCTGAGGGCAAGAATATGGGCCAGGCCGGCCGAGGCGAAGGTGGCTTTGGTCTCTTCGCCTATGAAGGTGCGGTCGCCCAGGAGCACGGCAATGAGAAACTGCTGGCTCGGCTCGCTCAGGCGGGTGGAGAGGACGTAGTCGGCGATGCGCAGGCGTGCCGTGGCCGCTGAGGTGAGGAGCGTGGCGGCGCGGCCGGTCACGAGGTAGGTGTCGGGCTTTAGCGTCTGCCGGTAGAAGAACCCTTGGCGGGCCATATACGTGGCGTAGTCAAATTCTGCAGGGTTGCCCTGATTGGCAATCCTCGTCACCTCGGGCCTAAACGTCAGCACATCGCCGGGCAGCAGGTCGTAGTCGAGAGCGTTGTTGTTGACGAGCAGGCGCGCTCCGATGGCATCGCCGGCAAGGCTGTCAGCCGCAACCACGGTGGTGCGCAGGCGAGTGTAGTCGTCGAGGAACGACACGTCGTCGATGCGGCACGAGAGGGTACCGGCCTCGGCAAGCGAGGGCGTAGGGTGGGGCGTGGCGATGTGGGTGTTGAGAGCGGCAAGCGTGGCCGTTATAGCCAGCAGGCTGAGCGACATCACTATGCCGCGGCCTTGCTGCCGGCGCTTGCTGAGAGCGAGGGTGGCGACGTAGAGCGTGACGCTTACTCCCGATGCGATAGCGGCAGAGGTGCCCGATATCCATCCGGCGTCGGCTGCCACGATGCCCGCCGCCATAGCGACAAGCGCTATCAGTAAGGGCATCTTCTGAAAGCTGAGCTTACCCTTCGCGCTCATAGCGGCCGTGGCCTTAGTATTCGTCGTTCCATATCTGCCACGACACGAAAGCCTGCAGCAGCAGCATCTCCAGCCCGTTTTTGGCTATCGCGCCGTATTTCGTCGAGTTGCGCATGAAGAGGGTCTCTTCAGGGTTGTAGAGCAGGTCGTAGCAGATGTGGTCGGTGGTGAGCAGGTTGTAAGGGATTGGCGGGCAGGCGTCCACCTTGGGGTACATACCCAGCGGCGTGGTGTTGATGATGATGAGGTGGCTCTCCATTATCTCGGCCGTAATCTCCTCGTAGGTGATGATGCCTTCACGCTTGGTGCGCGACACGTATTGCGGCGCTATGCCCAGATTGCGAAGCCCCTGGCTTACGGCCTTGGCGGCGCCGCCGGTGCCGAGAATGAGCGCCCGGGTGTGGCACGGCTTGAGAATGGGCTGCAGCGAGTTTTGAAACCCTATCACGTCAGAGTTATACCCTTTGAGCTTGAAATCGGTGCGCTCGTCGTTCCATAGGAACTTGATGACATTGACTGCGCCTATGGCGGCGGCATCCTCGTCCATTTCGTCCATATACGGAATCACCTGCTCCTTGTAGGGGATAGTGACGTTGAGACCGTTGAGATTGTTGTGCTCGCTGATCACCTCCATCAGCAGGCCGATATCTTCGATCTCGAAGTTGATATACTCGGCGTCGATGCCTTCCGATTGGAATTTCTGGTTGAAATATCCGCGCGAGAAAGAGTGAACCAACGGGTAGCCGATAAGGCCGTAACAACTTTTTGTCTGCTTCGTTTCGGGCATAATAGTATAGAGTACAGAAGTTAAGAGCACAAAAGTAGTGAAACCGCGGGCCAAATGCAAATTCCGAGCTGAAATTTCCGGTGCGAGGCCGCTGCAGGGCGGTCTATTCCACTAATGAGAGATTTGCCTTACGGATTTTCTCCAGCATCGTGCTATTCCATTCACTTGAGCGGGGAAGCTGGTAGCGGCAGTTTCCCGCGGCATCGGGTGTGAAAATGGTTTCGGCTTTCGAAGTGAGCTTGACTGTGCCTCGCTGCGACAGAGAGAACACCTCGTCGCCTTCCACCGCATTGATGACCGCCATCGGGTCCCACATCATTTGCCCCGTATTGCAGTCACACTTCAGGTAAACCTGCTTGATGGGGTGAACGTCGGTCCAACTGACGTCGGCCACAACCTGCTCCGGTTTATACTCGATGCCTTGCCCCACTTCCATAGGCGAAAATATCATATCCACATCATTTGGCCACAGGCTGAAGAACTCTTGGGCAAAAGTGATGCCTTGAGCAAAGTTGAAATCAGGCTCAACCGATTGGCCGAAAACGCCGCCCATGATGTAGAGGCACTTGACTTTCGTGCGCACCAGCTCCACGCCGTTGAGAGGCGAATACTCATCGGCCGGAGAAGCTAGAAGCTGCGATAGCGCGGTGACGAACCCCACAGAGCAGATGCTCACCGAATGGTCGGGCTGCGCGGCGAGCAAGCGGCGGTAAAGCTGCCAGCCATCAGGCAGCGTGCTGTAGTCGCTGACCGAACGACCGAACATCGGCCGGCCGTCACTGGCCGCATAGGACGGTAGCGCGCTGTAGTCAATCCAAACTCTCGGCGAAGGGATTCCATTGCGCACAAGCCCGATGGGCACTTCGGGATGGCCGAAATAAGTGTTCATCACATCAGTAATGGCGGCGCAATGCTCGCCCATGCGGTCAACCACTACTCCCAGCAGCTTGCATCGGCCTTGATTTTGGTAGTAGTATAACATTTCCAGAGCAAATAGGTCGTCGGTCGATGAGCCGATGTCGGTGTCAAGAATCACGAGCGGCACGTCGTCATAGCTTCGCTTTGAAGGCTCGTCGTTACCATTGCACGAAACCATTCCGATAGAGCAAAGCAGAAATAAAGCGGCCGCCACCAAGAGTCTTATATTGTTCATAAGATGATTCATTGAGTAAATTGTACTTAGCAATTACGCGAAGGCGCGCCTTATTAGGGACGCGCCTTCGGGGTGAGGTAGCTTCAGCTTAGGCCAGGAGGCTATCGACTTTGGCTTGGAGGGTGGCCTTGGGGGCAGCGCCCACGTGGCGCTCTTTCAGCTCGCCATTCTTAAAGAAGAGGATGGTGGGAATGTTGCGCACGCCGAATTCGGCAGCGAGGTCGCTGTTCTCGTCCACGTCGTACTTGCCTATTGCCACACGGCCGTCGTATTCGCCGGCGAGCTCTTCCACGATGGGGCCTACCATACGGCAGGGACCGCACCATTCGGCCCAGAAGTCGATTACCACGGGCTTGCCCGAGGCTATAAGTTCCTTTGCTGTTGCGTCAGTAAGTTGTAATGCCATAGTTGTAATTGGGTTGATGTTATTGTTATTTGTTGAGTTGTCCTATGCAAATAGCGTGCCATATTTCGGCGCCGACCTTATGCCTGCACTTTGAACGACAGCTCGCAGTCGTTGAGCGTGTCGATAAGGGCGCGGTTGATGGGCATCTTCATCGGCGACTTGAGGGTGATGGCGTGGCCGTGGTCGTCGTGGACGGTGAAGAATAGCGAGCCGAGGTTCTCTTTGCTCTCATTGAGCGATTCCTGGAGCAGCTCTATCTGTCCTTTGTCGATGCTTGCCACGGGCATATTGATGTTGATGCCTGTGATGAGCTTTCCTTTGACCTCTTCGAGGAGCTGCATGGAGATGATGTTGAGGCGGATGCGATGCGGGTCGTAGCGGCTGGCCTCATACTTGGCGCGGACGAAGACAGCGGTGCCGCCGGCTTGCCCGAAGCGGGCATAGTCCACGAAGTCCTTGCCGAAGAGGCGCAGCTCGCCCGAGCCTGCGTAGTCTTCGATTTTCAGAATGCCGTATTTGTTGCCGTTCTTGCTGGTCTTCTCTTCGAAGCCGGTGACGAGGCCGCCGAAGGTCAGCTCCTGGTCCACGTATTTCTCGTTCTCCTTCTCGGCCAGCTCGCTTATGCGGGTGTTGCACCCGAAGTTGACCTCCATATAGTAGGGGTCGAGCGGGTGGCCCGAGAGGAACATCTTGATGTACTCGCGCTCTTTGGAGAGGCGGGTGATGCGGTCCCAGCGCTCGCCTTTGGGAACGGTGGGGCGGGCGGTCATCACCTCGTCGGCGCCGAAGAGGGAGTTGGCTGATTGGGCTTTGTCGAGCTGGTAGCGCTGGCCGTACTTGACGAGCGTCTCGGCAAAGGTGGCGTCGCGGCCCGACGGGGCGAAGAAGTCCTCGCGTTCCATATCGGGGAAGCTGTCGAAGGCGCCGGCCATAGCCAGCACTTCGATGGCCGAGCGGTTCACGCTCGAGGTGTTGACGCGCTCCACAAAGTCGAAGATGTCGCGGTAGGGGCCTCGGGCGGCGCGCTCTTCGATGATGGCCCTCACGGTGTTGCTCCCTATGCTCTTGATGCCGCCGAGCCCGAAGCGGATGTCGCCGCGGCTGTTCACGCCGAATTTGTTCTGGCTCTCGTTGATGTCGGGCCCGAGCACCTGTATGCCCATAGCGCGGCACTCGGCCATATACTTGCTGAGCTTGTCGCTGTCGTTAAGCTCGGAGCTGAGCACGCCGGCCATAAACTCCGAGGGGTAGTTGGCCTTGAGGTAGGCCGTCTGGAACGCTACCCACGAGTAGCACGTGGCGTGGCTCTTGTTGAAGGCGTAGGAGGCGAATTTCTCCCAGTCGGCCCATATCTTCTCGAGGGTTTTCTCCTCGTAGCCGTTGTGCTTGCCACCGGCCATAAACTTCTCCTTAAGAGCGGCCATCTTCTTTATCTGCTTCTTACCCATAGCTTTACGCAGGGTGTCGCTCTCGCCGCGGGTGAAGTCGGCAAGAAGGCGCGAGAGGAGCATCACCTGCTCTTGATACACCGTGATGCCGTAGGTGTCCTTGAGGTAGCGCTCCATCACCGGGATGTCGTACACGATAGGCTCCTCGCCGTGCTTGCGGGCTATGAACTTGGGGATATAGTCCATAGGCCCGGGGCGGAAGAGGGCGTTCATCGCTATGAGGTCCTCGAAGGTGGAGGGCTGGAGCTGCTTGAGGTACTTCTGCATACCGGCCGACTCGAATTGGAAGGTGCCGGTGGTGCGGCCCTCGCAGTAGAGCTTGTAGGTTTTGGGGTCGTTGATGTCGATGTTGTCAATGTCGAGCTCCTTGCCGGTGGTGAGCTTGATGTTGGCCAGGGCTTCGTCAATTACCGTAAGGGTCTTGAGGCCGAGGAAGTCCATCTTGATAAGGCCGGTGTCCTCGATTACCGAGCCTTCGTACATAGTGACGAGCATCTTTCCACCTTGCTTGTCGCTGGCGGTGCTCACGGGCACCCAGTCGGTGATGTCGTCGCGCCCTATGATTAGGCCGCAGGCGTGGACGCCGGTGTTGCGCACGTTGCCTTCGAGCTTCTCGGCGTAGTGCAGCACGGTGTTGATGGCCGGGTCGCTGCTGTTGTATTCGGCGCCGAATTCCGGTATGTACTTGGCGCAGTTGGTGATGGTAATTGCCGCCGTCTTGCCGTTGGGCAGCACGGGCATATCGTTGGGCCTGGCGGGTATCATCTTGGCGAGGCGGTTGCTCTCGCTGGGGGGCAGATTCTCCACGCGGGCCACGTCCTTGACGGCCGACTTGGCGGCCATAGTGCCGTAGGTGATGATGTGGGCCACCTTCTCGGCGCCGTATTTCTTGGTCACATACTCAAAGACGCGGGCGCGGCCGGCATCGTCGAAGTCTGTGTCGATATCGGGCAGCGAGATGCGGTCGGGGTTGAGGAAACGCTCGAAAAGGAGGTCGTATTTGATAGGGTCGATTTTGGTGATGCCTAAGCAGTAGGCCACGGCCGAGCCGGCGGCCGAGCCGCGCCCGGGCCCTACCGATACTCCCATCTCGCGCGCCGCGCGAATGAAGTCCCACACTATGAGGAAGTAGCCCGGGAAGCCCATATTCTTGATAGTGTCGAGCTCGAAGTCGAGCCGCTCGGTGTGCTCCGCGTCGAGCTCTTCGCCCCATAGCTCGTGGGCTCCTTTGTACACAAGGTGGCGCAGATACTGGTCGTTGTCGGTAAACCCTTCGGGCAGAGGGAAGTTGGGGAGAATAGGCTTGTGGTCGATGGTGTAGAACTCCACCTTGTTGAGCACCTCGAGCGTATTGCTCAGGGCTTCGGGCACATCGCTGAAGATTTCGTTCATCTCGGCCTGGGTCTTCATCCACTCCTGCTTGGAGTAGAGCATTCGGGTGGGGTCGTCGAGCGATTTGTTGGTGGCGAGGCATATCAGGCGGTCGTGGGCTTCGGCGTCGTCCTCATCGACGAAGTGCACATCGTTGGTGCACACGAGCTTGATGTCGAGCTCTCGCGCCATCTCTATCAGCACCTTGTTCACCTCCATCTGGCGAAGGTAGGTCTCGTGGTTGGCGCGCTCCACGGTGGCCTTGTGGCGTTGCAGCTCCAGGTAGTAGTCGTCGCCCCATATCTCTTTGTACCACAGGGCGGCGCGCTTGGCCTCGTCGATTTGGTCGCTCATAATCAGGCGCGGTATCTCGCCGCCGAGGCAGGCCGAGCATATTATCAGCCCTTCGTGGTGCTCCTTGAGGTGCTCCTTGTCGATGCGCGGGTGCATATAGAAGCCGTCGGTCCACGCCATCGACACCACTTTGATGAGGTTGTGGTAGCCCTTCTCGTTCTTGGCCAGCACTATGAGGTGGCGGCCGGTGTCGTGCTTGTCGATGTGGGTGGTCATATCGCCTTGCGCCACGTACATCTCGCAGCCGAATATCGGCTTGAACAGCTTGCGCTCCGCCTCGGCAATCTCGGCCTCAATGCCGGCGCGCTCCTCATCTGACGCCTCGGCGAGCTTCGCTTTCAGCTCCTTGATGGCATCGCGCGTGGCCGCGTTCTTCCCGTTGACGTAGTTGAAGAACTCTTTGATGCCGTACATATTGCCGTGGTCGGTGAGGGCGATGCCGGGCATACCGTCGGCTATCGCTTTATCTACAAGCTTGGGTATCGACGCCTGGCCGTCGAGCACCGAGAATTGAGAATGGACGTGAAGATGTACAAAAGGCTGCATAATTGTAGTAGTATATAATAGGAGTGCGAGCACCGTAGTTTCGCAGCTACAAATGTAGCAAATATCCCGTGCTTTTCGGCCACGCCGCGCCTAAAAGTTATTAACAACCGCC
>CAMHGU010000063.1 GCA_946184715.1 uncultured bacterium
ATGCCTCTAACGCTTAGTTCAATATGGATTCTATAGAACAATTAACCGATTTCTTGAATCAGCTATGAAACGAATAATTATCTTCTTAATAACGGTGATTGCGACTATATGGGTGTGCAATGCCGCCGGAGCTCATGCCGGTGAAGTTTTCAATGACGATGTCACCGTGACCGATGCCGTTATTCCGCAAGGCGAATACGAAGGCGCGGTAATACGCGGCAACCTTGCAATCAGTTGCACGGTAGTGGGACAGCAGGCGTTCAAGGATGCCATAATCGTGGGCGATGTGACTATCAATGCGAGAATTGTTTCGCCCGAAGCGTTCAAGGATGCCATAATAGGCGGCAAGCTGACCGTCAACGATGATGCCTCGGTCGATGGCACGGCCTTCACCAGCAAATACGATGGCAAAATAATCAAAGGCGATGTGGCGCTTGAGGATGTTGATTTTATCGATAGCGAAAAATACAAAGGGAAGGTAATCGTCGGCAACGTCTCAATCAAAAGAAACGCCGTCAGGAGCTACTCATTTTCAGGGACAATCATACTTGGTAATATGCGATTAGAGAGAATCGTGGCTTATCAATCGAGTTTTTATGGTATAAAAGTGACAGGCGACCTTGACATAACGCGCACAATAGGCTACAGCAAATCCTTTGATAACATAACGGTGTACGGCGAGAAACGCATAGATGAGAAGTCGCAATTTCTCGACCTCTCTCCTTATAGTTTCAGCTATGATTTTACTCGAGAGGACATCACTCTTGAGAATCGGATTATCAACAACAATGAATATGCAGAGCATATCTTCTGCGGCGACGTGACGCTGGACAACTCGGTGGCACAGAACAATGCGTTCTATAATGCGGTAATACTGGGCGACATCTATTTCAAGAGCTCGGTGGCGTATCAAAACGCCTTCTATCTTGCCAAAGTGATAGGAGATTTTGTCCCCGACGAGAAATCCTATCTCGAGTGGGACGCTCCCGCGAGCGAGAGCCATGCCGGAGAGACCTTCGAAGGCGATGTGTATTTAACCGATGCCGTGATTACCTCAGGCCAATACAAAGGAGCGACATTTATGGGCAACCTCACCGTGGAGAGTAATCTGATAGCTAACCAGGCGTTTGAGAACGCCATCATCCTCGGCCAGCTGACCATTAAAAGCCGCACGATAGGCACCCAAGCATTCAAGAGCGCAGTGGTTTCGGGCAAAGCCACTATCACCGACGCCACTCAAGTAATCGACCTCCTCGCATTCAGCGGTGCTCAAATGACCGATGATTTAGACATTGAAGCACATAAGCTTGCCTACAACGCATTCGCAGGCATCACTGTGGGCAAAAAACTGACAATTGGCCCCGACGTGACGTTTGACTATATAGAGATAGAGTATTACAATGATGATTATGACTTATACTCGGAGGATGTGTACGACACATTCAAGGGAGCCAAAATCATGGGCGGTATTGACGCCAAGTGCAAGCAATTACCTTCGCGATGCTTCAAGGAGGCAACCATTTCAGGTGAGCTCACTTACGACAGCGATGTGACCACTGTGGGCCGGGAGGTTTTCTCCAAAGCGAAACTCAACAACTTTACGATCGCGACACAGCGCATCAACGCCTCACAGTTTGTAGGCGCGACGATAACCGGCACATTGGCACTCGCCGAGCCACTTCAAAGCATAGGCGACAAGGCGTTCAATGAGGCACGCATTGAGAACTGCCCCACCCTGCCCGCCACATTGACAAGCATAGGCGATAAGGCATTCTGGGGCTGCTCAATGACAGGAACCCTTGCTCTGCCCGAGGGGGTCACTATCGGCAATCAGGCATTTGCCTCCAATCGGTTAACGACCATTTCGCTTCCCGACGATGTGACTTTCACAGAGCTTACAAATGGCAATCGCGGAGTGTTCGCGTACAATTCCATCGAGGAGATTACCATTCCGGCAACGTGGGAATCTATCCCCGACCGCATCTTTGAGGGCTGCAGCTATCTTAAAACGATAAGTTTTAGCGACGATGCCAGCCTCCGGAAGATAGGTGTAAGCTCTTTCAAGAGTTGTGGCATCAAGACCATATCGCTGCCTAAGCGTGTGACTGAAATAGGCGACAGCGCATTCAATCTCGTGCAGGCTACCACAATCATCTTGCCTCTCAATATTGAGAAGGTGGGCAAATACGCCTTTGAGTCAATCTACCAGAAAGAGGGAGGTCAGCTCCCCACCCTCTGCCGTAACGTCTTTATCCCCGAGAAAAAAGGAGCACGCCTCGACCTTTCCGGAACCGGCATATGCTCCATCGACACGCTGCATATATGGGCATCGGCCGGCAACGACCTCGCTTTGCCTACAATCAAAAACGACTACGGCTATTATGCCACGTGGTGGCTATTGGTTATAGATCAAGATCGGCAGGGCACCTACTCCTATTATCAAGAACTTGATGACCCGTGGTTTATGAGAGACGGCTCATATAAAACGTATTTCGACAAGGGTGTCGTATATGTGCCTTACGGGCTAAAGAAATTCCTGCAAAGCCAAGTGCCTGCAGCCGATAACGAATGGGAGGAAGCGCTATGCCTGCTTCCTGACGATCATTGGATTGAAATAGAGATGTACGAATATCCGTATTGCCAACGTAATCCATACCCCGCCGGCATAGAGCAAGTGGGTTCAGAGGCTTCTGACGGCATAGAAGTGGCTCGTTACGACATCAACGGTAGGCTGCTAAGCACGCCACAGCCCGGCATTAACATCATTCGCTACAGCGACGGCACGGTTAAGAAAGTAGTAGTGAGATAATTATTAACTGCGTACAATTATCCTTTCAGGCGCCGGTCTCGCGCTTAACAAAGCCCGGCGCCTGATTTTGCCGCTAAATGTGGCGGGAAAACAATTAAAGTTGTAACTTTGCAGCGCGAAAGCGCGGCAAGTGCCGTGCTGCTTAAATCTATAAGGCAATAAAAACACCTAAGTAATGTTAGAAAAGACCAATGTTGTGACCCTCGAGAGAGTGGTGGTGCGCTTTTCGGGCGACTCGGGCGATGGCATGCAGCTCGCCGGCAACATATTCTCCAACGTATCGGCTGCCTCCGGCAACCAAATCTCCACATTTCCCGACTATCCGGCCGAGATACGCGCGCCGCAAGGCACTCTTAGCGGTGTCAGCGGTTTCCAGGTGAGCATAGGGCGCGGCGTGCACACCCCCGGCGACCTGGCCGATGTGCTCGTGGCTATGAACCCCGCCGCGCTGAAGCAGCACGCCAAGTTTCTCAAGCCCGGCGGCGTGGCTATCGTAGATATCGACTCCTTTAAGAAAGCCGACCTCGACAAAGCCCTCATCACCACCGACGACCCCTACACCGAGATAGGGCTGAAGGCCCAAGTGGTGGAGGTGCCTATCTCCTCGATGGTGAAGGCCGCTCTGGCCGATAGCGGCATGGACAACCGTGCCGTGCTCCGCTGCAAGAATATGTTTGCCCTCGGCTTAGTGTGCTGGCTCTTCGACCGCGACGTTGACGCAGCGCTGAAGCAGCTCCACAACAAATTCGCCAAGAAGCCGGCCATCTACGAGGCCAACGCCACGGTGCTGCGCGCCGGCTACGACTACGGCAACAACATCCACGCCTCGGTGAGCACCTACCGCATCGAGAGCGACAACATACGTCCCGGGCGCTACACCGACGTCAACGGCAACACCGCCACGGCGTGGGGCCTCATTCACGCAGCGGAGAAAGCCGGGCTGAAGCTCTACCTCGGCTCCTACCCCATCACGCCCGCCACCGACATTCTGCACGAGCTTGCCAAGCGCAAGGACATCGGCGTGAAGGCGTTGCAGATGGAGGACGAGATAGCCGGCGTGTGCTCCGCCATAGGAGCGTCGTTTGCCGGCGCCCTGGCGGTGACCAGCACCTCAGGCCCGGGCCTCGCGCTCAAGAGCGAAGGTATAGGCCTGGCCGTGATGGCCGAGCTGCCGCTGGTGGTCATCGACGTGCAGCGCGGCGGTCCTTCCACCGGTCTTCCCACCAAGACCGAGCAGACCGACCTTCTGCAAGCGCTCTACGGCCGCAACGGCGAGTCGCCGGTGCCCGTGCTGGCAGCGGCCACACCCAGCGACTGCTTCCACGCCGCCTTTGAAGCCGCGCGCATCGCCATCGAGCATATGACCCCCGTGATACTGCTCACCGATGCCTTCATCGCCAACGGCTCCACCGCCTGGCGTATCCCCGACGAGGACGAATACCCCGCTATCCGTCCCCACTACGTCACCCCCGCGATGGCCGAAGGCTGGAAACCCTACCTGCGCGATGAGCAGACCAAGGTGCGCTACTGGGCAATCCCCGGCACCCCCGGCTTCACCCACCGCCTCGGTGGCCTCGAGAAAGACAGCACTACGAGCGCCATCTCCAACGACCCCGCCAACCACGAGCGTATGGTCCTCACCCGCCGCGAGAAGGTGGAGCGCATAGCCGATGATATACCGCAGCTCGAGCTGCACGGCAACGCCGAGGCCGACACCCTCATCATAGGCTGGGGCGGCACTTTCGGGCACCTCTACACCGCAGTGGAGCAGCTCAACGCCTCAGGCAAGCCCGTGGCCTATGCCCACTTCGGCTATATCCGCCCCCTGCCGAGCAACACGGCCGACGTACTCGCCCGCTACCGCCGCATCATAGTAGCCGAGCTTAATACCGGCCAATTTGCCGACTATCTGCAATCGCGCTTCCCCGAGAAGAAGATGCTCCGCATCAACAAGATACAGGGGCAGCCGTTTGCCGTAAGCGAAATCATCGAAGGTGTAACCAAACTTATGGAGGAGTGAAACTATGAGCGAAGACATTAAATATTCAGCAGCCGACTATAAGAGTGACCAATATGTGCGCTGGTGCCCGGGCTGCGGCGACCACGCCGTTCTTGCCGTACTGCACAAGGCGATGGCCGAGGTGGGCGTCGCGCCCCACGACACGGCCGTCATCTCCGGCATCGGGTGCAGCTCGCGCCTGCCCTACTATATGAACACTTACGGGTTCCACACCATTCACGGGCGCGCTGCCGCCATAGCCACCGGTTTCAAGTGCGCCAACCCCGCGATGACCGTATGGCAAATCTCGGGCGATGGCGACGGCCTCGCTATAGGCGGCAACCACTTCATCCACGCCGTGCGCCGCAATATCGACATCAATATCCTGCTGCTCAACAACAAGATATACGGCCTCACCAAAGGCCAGTACTCGCCCACGAGCGACCGCGGCTTCGTATCGAAGTCGTCGCCCTACGGCACCGTCGAAGACCCCTTTATCCCCGCCGAGCTGGCCTTCGGTGCCCGCGGCACCTTCTTCGCCCGCAGCCTCGATGTGGATATGAAGGTGGCTCAAGAGGTGATGGTGGCCGCCGCGCGCCATCGCGGCACCTCAGTGGTGGAGATGCTCCAGAATTGCGTAATCTTCAATATGGGCATCCACAGCTATGTAAGCGACAAAGCCACCCGCGCCGAGCGCACCATCCACCTTGTCCACGGCCAGAAGATGCTCTTCGGAGCCAACAATGAGCGCGGCCTCGTGCAAGACGGATTCGGCCTCAAAGCCGTGGAGATAGGCCGCGACGGCTACACCATCGACGATGTGCTCACCCACGACGCCCATTGCCAGTCCAATTTCCTCCACCAGCAGCTCGCTATGATGGACGGGCACTCGCTGCCTATGGCCGTAGGCGTGATACGCGACGTGGAAGCCCCCGTATATAACGAGGAGCTCGACAAGCAAGTGGCCGAGGTCACCGCGGCTAAGGGGTACACCTCACTGCGAGAGATGATACTCGCCGGCGACACCTGGGAGGTGAAATGACCGAACCCACGACCTAACCGGCTGATTACAGGCGATATAGCCCACGCAATCGCCAATACTCACATAGCGGCGGCACTAACAAGATGTTGTTAGTGCCGCCGCTTATTATACCTATATTTCATTATTGCCCGGCTTGCGGCGATGGGCTACTTTTGCCATTGTCAAATATTATGCGATAATGAAACAAACCATCCTTACGCTCCTTGCCGCACTTCTGTGCGTAGCCACCTCGAAAGCCGAGGGGGAGCGCACCGTGACCATCAACGACACGGTATATGTTATCTTAAAAGCCGAGCAGGTGAAACCCGTAGCGCCCATTCACGACACCATCTACGTGGCGGCGGAGCGCGAGAAGCGGTTCACCATAGGTGGCTATGGCGAGGCCGTAGCCTCCCGCAACTTCTATAGCGACGCGTGGCAGCGCTACGCCACCCCCGCCACCTACAAGAACGACCGTAGCCACGGCCGCGTCGATCTTCCCCACGTGGTAATCTATATGGGCTACGACTTCGGCAAGGGCTGGAGCCTCGGCACCGAGATTGAGTTTGAGCACGGCGGCACCGAAGCCGCTATCGAGCTGGAAGCCGACGAGACCGGCGAGTACGAAATCGAGATTGAGCGCGGCGGCGAAGTGGCTCTGGAGCAGTTCTGGCTTCAGAAATCATTTGCGCCGCAGTACAATATCCGCCTGGGGCATATGGTAGTGCCCGTGGGGCTTACCAATCAGCACCACCTGCCCACGGAGTTCTTCACGGTGTATCGTCAAGAGGGCGAGAATACCATCCTGCCGTGCACCTGGCACGAGACCGGCATTAGCTTCTGGGGCCGCCACAAGGCGTGGCGCTACGAAGCGATGCTTCTGCCGGGCCTCGATGCCGACCGCTTCGGGAGCCAATACTTCATCCACGGTGGCGCCGGCTCGCCCTATGAGTTCAAGATAGCCAACGCCGTGGCCGGAGTGGTGCGCATCGACAACTACAGCGTTCCCGGCCTGCGCATAGGCCTCAGCGGCTACTACGGCGGCAGCTTCGGCAACTCGCTCACCAAGAACGTGAAGTACAAAGGTTGCCGTGGCGAAGTGACCATCGCCGCCCTCGACTTCACCTACAACGCCCACAACGTGGTGGCGCGCGGCAACTTCGACTACGCCCACCTCAACGACTCGCGTCAGATTACCGAATTCAACAAAGCCACGATGACCACCGACTCGCCGTCGCCCAAGCAGAGCGTAGCCAGCTCGGCCATCGCCGCTTCGGTAGAGGCCGGCTACAACTTCTTCTCCCTCTCGCCGCGCCTTACGGCCAAAGGCCACAAGATGTATCTCTTCGGGCACTACGAATACTACGACTCGATGTTCACCACCGACGTCACCGTGCTCGACCACAAATGGTGCGGCAAGCACCGCATCGCCGTGGGCCTCAACTACTACCCGATACGCGACCTCGTAATCAAGGCCGAGTATTCCCACCGCTTCTTCCGGTCGCCCTACAACAACGAGCCGTCGCTCTCCTTAGGCGTGGCCTATGCCGGATTCTTCAACCTGTAACATAAATACCATCTAATAACAATACATCTATGAAACGTTATCTTAATTCCATTCTGGCGCTGAGCCTGATAGTATCGGGCAGCGTTATTCTCAGCTCTTGCGGCAAAGACGACCCGGATCCCACCCCGACATCCTACAAAGAGCAGATACTTACCACGGCCAATGCCCAATTCGTCAACGACGTGGTGGTACCCACCTACCGCAACCTCGCCGATGACTGCCTCGAGTTCCAAGAGGCCATCGACGCCCTCAAAGAGAACCCGACCCAGGCCAACGTCAACAAGGCGTGTGAGCTTTGGAAGAAAGCCCGTAAGGACTGGGAGCTCTCCGAGGCGTTCCTCCACGGCGCCGCTAAGGTGTACGACATCGACCCCCACATCGACACCTGGCCCCTCGTGGTTACCGACTTAGAGAACCTTCTGAACAACGACGCAATGATGGCCAACATCGACGAAGTGGTGGCTAACCTCAACACCGGCCTCGTGGGCTTCCACGGCGTGGAGTACATCATCTTCCGCGACGGCCAGCCGCGCGCCATCGACGCTATCCCCGCTAAGGAACTCGCCTACGCCTCGGCCGTAGCCGGCGACCTCGCAGTGAGCTGCCTCCGCCTCGAAGCTTCGTGGGCCGGCCACAGCAAAATCTCGGCCGCTAAGCTCGCCATCCTCGAAGAGGCTGAGCGCGACGACGACTACGAGTACGGCCCCAATATGCTCAACGCCGGCAAGGCAGGCAGCACATTCCGCTCCGTCACCGACGGCACCCTCCAGATCTTCGACGGCATCATCACCATCCTCGATGAGGTAGGCCCCACCAAGATAGGCCGTCCCTACTACGGCACTACCGCCGACGATATCAACTACATCGAATCGCCCCACTCGTGGAACTCCATCACCGACTTCCACGATAACCTCCTCTCGGCTCGCAACGTATATTACGGCGCCTACTCCACTGCCGACGACCTTCAGCCCCAGACCGGCTCGCTCAGCCGCTATGTAGCTCAGATCGACAAGCAGAAGGACGACGACATCAAGGCCGCCTTCACCAAGGCCCTCGCAGCCGTCGATGCTATGCCCCGCCCCTTCGTCAAGAACTTCAAAGACCCCAAGGTGGAAGAGGCTATCAAGGCCATCGCCGAGCTTACCGAAGCGTTCACAGCAGCACGCCTTGCCGTACGCAACCAGTAATTTCCGTGTCACCCTATTTACATCCCGACAGTTATGAAACTTTATCGTTATACATCACTGCTGATACCGGCTCTGCTGGCACTCACGGCTTGCAGCGACGATAACAACGTCACCCCCACCCCCTCCGATAAGGAGAACCCCACCGAGGCCGAATGGTACTCGGGCGGCAAGCTGGGCACGACGTTCGTTCAGTCGTCCTACGCCTACGAGCAGCCCACCCAGGCCGTCATCAACCAGGGGCTTGAGCAAGCGTTCAAGAACGGCGAGCTGATATTCGACAAGCCGTTTGTCAACAGCGACGACGACGCCTTTGCCGGCCTCGGCCCGCTCTACGTGCGCCGCGGCTGCAAATATTGCCACCCCAACTACGGTCACGGCCTACGCCAGACCAGCTACAACTCCGAGACCCACGGCAACGGCTACCTGCTGGTGCTCACCGACAAGAACGACACCTACCTGTCGTCGCTTACCGGTATGCCGCAGGTGGGCGCCGTAGCCCCCTTCAAAGCGCCTATCGACGAGACGCAGATTGTCATCAAGTGGCTCCCTTACACCGATGAGTGGGGCAACAAATTCGACGACGGCGAGACCTACGAGCTCATCTATCCCGAAGTGAGCATCCCGCTGAGCGCTTACTATGTGCCTCTCGAAGTGGGCGGTAAGCCCATTGACCACTCCGATGTGGTGGTTCGCCTTGAATCCACCATCGGCATCTACGGCACCGGCCTTCTCGACGCCATCAGCGACGAGGACCTCAAGGCCCAGTACGCCAAAGAAGAGGCCGCCGGTGTGAAGCTCAACCCGGCCATCTTCGCCAACGGCGAGTGGACCAGCCTCTACGGCAAGACCACCCACCCCAAGCGCTTTACCTACGCCCTCTCGCGCGGCCCACTGCAGGATGCCGCCGGCGCCAACGCCATCTGGAACATCACCAACGTGACCCGCTCCGACCGTCGCTACCACTATATGACCGCGACCTACGCCAAGACCGCCTCGGCCGACCCCGACGTGCAGAAGGAGTTCTACAAGTACTTCCCCAAGGAGAACAAGACCGGCGACCCGGCTACCGACATCTACAACTACCTGATGAGCACCGAGCTTGATGCCGAGATGAGCGACAAGGACTACACCGACCTTATGGTTTGGCACCGCGGCCTCGCCGTTCCGGCCGCCCGCGACGTGGACACCGAGCAGTTCAAGCGCGGCAAGGAGCTCTTCACCTCTATGGGCTGCGCTTATTGCCACCGCCCGTCGTGGACCACCGGCGACGACATCTTCACCGACCCCAACGGCTTCTTCAAAGACGGCGACCCGCGCCTGCCCCGCTACCCCCATCAGACCATCTGGCCCTACACCGATATGGTGCAGCATCGCCTCTTTATGAAGAACGACATCCGCACCGGCTGGTGCCGCACCACCCCGCTCTGGGCCCGTGGTCTCCACTCGATAGTCACCGGCCGTGAAGACCGCCTCCACGACTGCCGCGCCCGCAATGTCATTGAGTCGATTATGTGGCACGGCAGCGCCGAGAGCGATGCCCGCAAGAGCGTGGAAGAGTTCCGCAAGCTCCAGAAGAGCGACCGCGACGCCGTAGTGTTCTTCATCAATTCAATATAACGACGCGTAGAGTGCAAAGATTAGATTAGTAGTTTCAACGCGTGTGAACGCACACCCTGAATATCAGTAGTGTGCGTTCACAATTTATCAAAACACCCCCTATATGAAAAAGAAAGCCCGCCGCCTGCTTACCGCCGCCACCGCCCTGCTATGGGTGGCACTGATTGCCGTTCTCATCGTAGCAACC
>CAMHGU010000064.1 GCA_946184715.1 uncultured bacterium
GCCGACGTTTCGGCCTCATCCTTGAAGCAGCTGAGCCAGGCGCAGCTCCGCAGGCTGTTCAGCAGGCAGTTCGATGACGGATTCGGCTTCAATCGCGGGCGATTATAGCGCGAGTTTCAAAATTATTGTGTAACTTTACACAATTGTTATCGTGCCCCGATGGAAGAATCGACTCTCAGCCAGCTTTACCTCCACGACACTGCGTTTCAGAACCTGATGCAGCGCCGCATCTACAATGTGCTCCTCATCGCCTCGCCCTACGATGCTTTTATGATTGAGGAGGACGGGCGCGTGGAGGAGCAGCTCTATTTCGAATACGTAAAGCTCAACCTCAGCTCGCCGCCCCGTGTGGCCAAAGCTACCGACTACGACACCGCTCTGGCGATGCTCGCCGAGAAGCACTACGACCTCATCATCGCTATGCCGGGCGTGGATATCTCCGAGACGTTCACCCGCGCCAAAGAGATAAAGCAGGCCTACGCCGACATTCCGATAGTGGTGCTGACGCCCTTCTCGCGCGAGGTGTCGCGGCGTTTAGCCAACGAAGACCTCTCGGCCGTGGACTATGTATTCTCCTGGCTCGGCAATGTAGATCTGCTGCTGGCCATCATCAAGCTACTTGAGGACTCAATGAATGCCGACAACGACGTCAACGGCATCGGCATCCAGATGATAATGCTTGTGGAGAACTCCGTGCGCTTCTATTCGGCGGCCCTTCCCACCCTGTACCGCTTCCTGTTGCAGCAGTCGATGGAGTTCTCGACCGAGGCTCTCAATGCCCACGAGCAGATGCTGCGTATGCGCGGCCGCCCCAAGGTGGCTCTCGCCCGCGACTACGAGGAAGCCCGCGCACTCTACGACCGCTACGGCCACAATATGCTGGGCGTGATTACCGACATCGCTTTCAACCGCGACGGTGAGCGCGACACCAAAGCGGGAGTGCGGCTGGCCGAGCACATCCGCGCCGCCGACCCCTTCCTCCCCATCATCGCCCAATCGTCGGAGCCCGAAAATGCCGCCGACGTGGCGCCGCTCCGCTGCGCTTTCATCGACAAGAACTCCAAGACCTTCGCCCAGGACCTCGGCGATGCCATTATGGAGCACTTCGGATTTGGCGACTTCATAATCCGCGACCCCAAGAGCGGCCGTGAGATCCTGCGCATCCACGACCTCAAAGAGCTGCAAAACCACATCTTCGACATCCCCTCCGAGTCGCTGTTCTATCACGCCTCGTTCAACGACATCTCGCGCTGGCTCTACTCCCGAGCTATGTTTCCCATAGCCGAGATTATCAAGGCCCACCGCTTCCACGACATCTCCGAGGCTCCGGCCGTAAGGCAGCTCTTCTTCGACCTCATCGTCAAGTACCGCCGGATGAAAAACCGCGGCGTGGTGGCTATCTTCAACCGCGACCGCTTCGACTACTACTCCAATTTCGCCCGCATAGGCGAAGGCTCGCTCGGCGGCAAAGGCCGCGGCCTGGCGTTTATCGACTCGATAATCAAGCGCAACCCGGTGTGCGACAACTTCGACGGCGCCACCCTCTCCATCCCCCACACCGTGGTGCTCTGCACCGACATCTTCGACGAGTTTATGGAGAGCAACCGTCTCTATCCCATCGCCCTGAGCAATATCCCCGACGACGACATCCTGGCCGCCTTCCTTAAGGCCAACCTGCCGCAGCGCCTTATCCCCGATATGAAAGCGCTCTTTGAGGTGATTGACAAGCCGATAGCCGTGAGGTCGTCGAGTCTGCTTGAGGACTCCCATTATCAGCCCTTCGCCGGAGTGTACGCCACCTATATGATCCCCCACCTCGACAATCGCGACCTGATGCTCGAAATGCTCGGCAACGCCATCAAGGGCGTTTACGCCTCGGTGTTCTACAGCGAAAGCAAAGCCTATATGGCCGCCACGCGCAACGTCATCGACCAAGAGAAGATGGCCATAATACTGCAAGAGGTGGTGGGCGCCAATCACGACGGAGCCTACTTCCCCTCGTTCTCGGGCGTAGGGCGCTCGGTCAACTACTACCCCATCAACGACGAGACCCCCGAGGAGGGTATCGCCGAAGTGGCCATCGGGCTCGGGAAATACATCGTAGATGGCGGCCTCGCGCTCCGCTTCTCGCCCCACCACCCGGCCAACGTGCTCCAAACCAGCACGCTCGACCTCGCTCTGCGCGACACCCAAACCCGCCTTTACGCCCTCGACACCGGCCTTGCCGACGACAAAGCCTTCACCACCGACGATGGCTTCAACATCGTGAAGCGCCGCGTGCAAGACTTCGCCGCTACCGGCGCCCTGAAATATATGGTCTCGACCTACGACCACCTCGACCAGCGCATCAACGACAACGACCTCGGCTCAGGCCGCCGCGTGGTCACCTTCGCCAATATGCTCAGCCACGGCGCATTCCCCCTGGCCTCCACCATCGACTTTATGCTCAGCGAAGGCCAGAAGGCGATGGGGCGCCCCGTCGAGATAGAATTTGCCGGTATGGTCGATGACACCGGCGCGATGAAGGGGCAGATGTACTGGCTGCAGATTCGCCCCATCATCGACCGTAAAGAGATGCTCGACGAGAACCTGCTGCAGCTGCCCCGCGAGCGGCTCATAATACGCAGCGACCGCGCCCTCGGCCACGGAATGATGGACAATATCACGGCCATTGTCAGCGTCAAGCCCGACCGTTTCTCTTACAGCAACAACAGCCTCATAGCCCGCGAGATAGAGAAAATCAACGCCCGCTTCATCGCCGAGAACCGCAACTATATCCTCATAGGCCCGGGCCGCTGGGGATCCACCGACACCGCGCTCGGAATCCCCGTGAAGTGGGCCCACATAGCCGCCGCGCGCCTCATCGTGGAGCACGCCATCAAAGGCAACCACATAGAGCCGAGCCAGGGCACCCACTTCTTCCAGAACCTCACCTCCTTCGGCGTGGGCTACTTCGCCGTAGCCGACATCGACGGCGACGCCGCCTTTATCGACACCGAATGGCTCAGTGCCCGCCCCGCCACCTACGACAGCGACAACGTCACTATCGTGGAGTTCGACACCCCCATCACCGTGGGCATCAACGGCCGCAAAGGCATAGGCATTGTCGTAAAACCTGATAATCAAAACTCTTGACACTATATGAGCTTCTTTGAAAACCTTAAGCGCCTCTTCGGGTTCTCCCCCGACCGCTTTATCACCGACGACCTCGATGCCGGTGAGATAATTATGGATGGCAACGGCAACCACTACGAGGCCGGCTCCCCGGCCAAGCAACCCGCGACCAAGCCCGGCACCGACCGGCCGGCGGCGCTCCCGTCGCGGCCCGCTGTCGATACCACGGCAATCACGGCCCAATCGGCCGCCGCCGTCGCGGCCGACACCACCGAAGCTATCGCCGCCCTCGCCACCGCCGGCTCCGACCCCGAAAAGCTCAAGACCGACATTCGCCAAGAGCTCGAGAAAGCGCTCAAGCAGGCCGCCGCGCAAGCCGCCGCCGACACCGGCAGCCGCTGGCAGTCGCAATACGACGAGCTGACTGCTCAATTCAGCGACCTCAACACCGAGAAAGCCGAGCTTAAAGAGCACGCCGCCGACCTCGACGCCAAGCTCAAAGCCTCCGAGACGCAACGCCGCGCCATGACCGAGCAGATGCGCCTCAAGGACACCAAAGTGGCCGAGGCCGAGGCCGAAGTGGAGCAGTATCAGCTCGAAGTAAAAAGTCTGCAAAACAAAATCAAGGTCATCCAGGTGAAGACCGACGATGTGGAGTACTTCAAGAACGAGAACGACCGCATCACCGCCGAGCTTAATAAGGCGCGCCTCGAAGCCAAGAACCTCAGCGAGGAGCTTGAGCGCCTCAAGGCCGTCGACGACTCGCCCGCCCAGCTCACCGCCAAGCTCGAAGAGGCCACCGCCCTGCTCCAAGAGCGCGAGCGGCAGAACGCCGACATCAAGCAGCAGCTCGACCTCGCCGTGGCTATGACCAACTCCTTTCGCGAGAAGCTCGCCAGCGTCACCCACACCCCCGAAGGCACCGCCGCCTCCGAAGCCGTGGAGCTGCGCAACAAGCTCACCGCCGCCAACGCCCAAATCGAAGAGCTCCAAGCCGAGATTGACGAGGCGAAGCAGAACTTCGAAATCGTGGAGCAGCAACTCGACAAGGTGGAGGAGTTCAAGCGCCGCAAGAACGAGCGCATCAACGCCCTCACCACCGAGCTCTCCGAGCGCGACCAAGCCATCGCCGACCTTCGCCGCCGCCTCGACGAGGCCAACAAAGCACGGCGCGACGCCGAAGTGGCCTCCTCACGTCGCATCAAAGAGATTTCCCTTCTCTATGAGCAGCAGCTCGCCGAAGCCAAGCGTCCCGAGCCTCAAGCTCCCATCGACATAGCCGAAGCCACCTCCGAAGCCCCCGACGACACCCCCGAGACACCCACAGTAGTTATCGACGATGCCCCGGCAGCCCCCGAGACCCCTGCAGCAGAGCCGCCCGCAGAGGAAGAGCCCGAAGTAGCCATCGACATCGACGACCTCCTGAGCGACGACTGGCTGAAGCCCACCCCGCCATCGGCCACGCAGCCCGAGCCCGACGAAGAACCCGAGCCGAAAAAGCCCACCAAAGGACACCCCGACGACCCTCGCCAGATGTCGCTCTTCTGACCCGTCGCTGCCCAATCGTCCCTTGATACTACATTATCGTCCCAACCTATTATAAACTGATTTGTTGAATTGAATATACGTATAGCAATAATTACGCTCGTAGCGGCGCTGTCGCTGTCGTTGACCTCGGCAGCGCAATCACTGGCCCCCGACACCGTGCCGCACCGCAAGAAAGTGGCGCTGGTGCTCAGCGGCGGCGGCGCCTACGGCGCTGCCCATGTGGGCGCCCTCAAAGTGCTTGAAGAGATCGGTATGCCCGTCGATATGGTGGTGGGCACAAGTATGGGCAGCATCGTTGGCGCCCTTTACAGCGTAGGCTACGACAGCAACGACATCACCTCGATGTTTCGGCAGATGGACTGGGGCGAGCTCTTTCTCGACAGCGAAGACGCCCGCCACCTGACGCTGCGCGACCGCGACGAAAAGAACACCTACATCTACAAGCGCGACTTCTACGTGGGCGGCAACGTCGACCCCCAGCCCGGCGGATTGTTGCGCGGCGAGAACATCGACAAGACCTTTGAGCAATTACTCTACGGCTACACCGACAGCATCAACTTCCTCACCGATATGCCGCGGCAATTTGCCTGCGTGGCCACCGACCTCCTCACCGACGAAGAGGTGGTGCTCACCGACGGCTCGCTGGTCAAGAGCGTGCGCGCCAGTATGTCGATTCCGGGCGTATTCACCACCGTGCACATAGGCGACTGGCAGCTCGTGGACGGCGGCGCGAAAAACAACTTTGCCGCCGACGTGGCACGCCGGCTGGGAGCCGACATCGTCATCGGCGTGAAATACGACCGGCAGCTCGACACCATTCGCAACTACCGCCGCATCATCGACGTGCTGGAGCGCACCGGCGGCAGCGACGTCAGCCGCCGCTCGCGTGCCAACGAAAAATACTGCGACCTGGTCATCAAAGTGCCCGTGCGCGGCTTCACCAGCGGCAGCTTCACCGCGCGCGCCCTCGACTCGCTGATGACGCGCGGCGAGAAGTCGGCCCGCGCCAAAATCGATGAGCTCCGCGCTCTCAAAGCCCTGGCCGTGCCCGACACCGCTCGCAACTACAGCCTCCACCTGCGCGACCTCGGCAGCGCCCTGCGAAGCGCCGGTGAGACGGCCGGTCTTATCTACGACCATCTACCCGGCACCATAGTGGCCGGCGCCGGCCTGCGCTTCGACAGCAACGAAATCTTTGCCGCGCAGCTCGGCGCACGCTACTTTATCCCAGGCAAAGGAGCCAAAGAGCTCGACCTGGCTTTGCGATTGGGCCTGCGCTCTACGCTGCGCATCGCCTTCGAGCTGCAGCCCGCGCCCTTCAAGCGAATGGGCGTAAGCTACCAATTCGGCTACAACTACAGCACCATATACACCCGCGGCAAGCGCAGCAACAACCTGTCGTATCTGCATCAGCGCGCCGACCTCAAGCTGTTCTCGCTCGATGCCGTCAACTTCTACTTCGAGATAGGGCTCGGATGGGACCACTACCACCACTTCAAGGAGCTGTGGAACGAGCATAGCGAAATAGATTTCACCACCAACGAGCACTACTTCAACTACCACGCCCGGCTGCGCTACGACAGCGAGAACAACTACTACTTCCCCACCCGAGGCGTAAGAGCCGAAGCGTCCTACGAGTATTGCACCGACAACTTCGGCACTTGGAAAGGGCATAGCGGTTTCAGCGACCTCGCGGCGATGTGTCGCGTCACCATCCCGCTCTCGGCCACTACCCACCTGCGGCCACAGCTGCAGGGGCGCTTCCTCTTCGGCAGCGACCTGCCCATAATGGTTGGCAACGTGGTGGGCGGAATCAGCGGCGTGAAGCACCTGCCCCAACAGATGCCGATGCCCGGGCTCGCCCACGTTGAGTTCTTCGACAACGCCTTCGTAAGCGCTACGCTCCGCCTGCAGCAGCGCCTCACCGGCCGCCATTACCTCCTGCTCGAAGGCGGCGTGGCCGAGCAAAGCGAGGAGGTGAAGAAACTCTTCGACCAAAAGCCGTTCTGGGGTGCCCACGTAGGCTACTTCTACAACCTCGGCATCGCCGGCCCATTAGGCGCCACTATAGGCTGGAACAGCTACAGCAAGCGAGTAGGCTTCCTCATCTCCCTCGGCTTCCAGTTCTGACCCCTCCGCCTTCCCCTCTTCAATACTCTACAAACTTAAAGAACGAAAGGAAGCGGCGGAGCGACCCGCAAGGGTTGCGATTATGATTAACCTGTGGAGCGTGCCCCCCTCGCCCGCTGACCTCATACGGGTTAGGATAATGAAACAGAGGGCCTCGGCACGGAGGAGAATCGGTGGGGGCGTGCCCGTAATTCTAACCCGCAAGAGGTCAGAGGGAGAGAGGGCAATAAACGCGGTTGCGCATTTTGCTGCAAAAATTGCGCGGTATTTCGGGAAAATCTTATTAACTTTGAAACATCAATTATTAAATATATTACTAACTCTAAAATTTAATCGCTATGAATGATGTAAATCATTATCTCAATCCTGCTGAAAACAAAATGGAGCAAGCCGCCAAGTATCTGGAAGAAGCGCTCGCGCATATCCGCGCCGGCAAAGCCAACCCGAAGATTCTCGACGGCATAAGAGTGGATTACTACGGCTCGCAGATGCCTATATCGAATGTAGCCAACGTGTCGGTTCCCGACGCTCGCACCATCACGATTACGCCGTGGGAGAAGGCGATGTTTAAGGAGGTGGAGCGCGCCATTATCAACTCGTCGCTGGGCATCACGCCCGAGAACAACGGCGAGGTGATACGCCTGAGCATACCGCCGCTCACCGAGGAGCGCCGCAAGCAGCTCGTGAAGCAGTCGAAGCAAGAGGCCGAAGATGCCAAAATCTCGGTGCGCAACGCTCGGCGCGAGGCTATCGAGGGCTTGAAGAAGGCCGTGAAGGCCGATGGTATGCCCGAGGACACCGAGAAGGATGCCGAGGACAAGCTCCAGAAGATTCACGACCGCTACATCAAGCGCATCGACGAGATTTTCGCCGCCAAGGAGAAAGAGATTCTCACCGTATAAAAATTTCCGGTCTACAACGCGCCAAGCGCCTTGCCCTTCATCGGGCGGCAGCCTAACAGCTTGCCGCTGCTACGGGTGCAGGCGGCAGTGCCTTGACGAGCCGTGCCGCGCTCTGTCGCTTAGCGACTTGCGGTGCGCGCTCGGCGGCAAGTGGCGTGTAGCCCCCTGCGCTATGCCGCCTCTCAAAGGTGCCGATGCCACTCACAAGCCGGCTCTGCGCCATAGATTATTATCCATCCTTTAATACCCTAAAAACCTGATAATTATGAAATATTCCGACTTCCGCAAAGACTTAAAAACCACCATATCCCTACCGCCGGAGCTTAACGACCCCGACGATGACCTTTTCACCGCCTCAACCGACGACGGCCATATTTTCACAATGAAGAAATTCAAGTGCCAGCGCCACAAGCCGGTGCCTGAATCAATCCAAGTGATTATCAAGCAGGACTATGACCAGACGCTGAGGCCGAGCATCGACCTCGAGCCGCTGATTGCCGAGCTTTACACCGAGGGCGAGACCTACGATTTCACCGTCAAGACCCTTCCCTCCTCCGGCAAGCAATATTACGAAATCGAGGACAACAACGGTCTCTACTTCCGCCTCTTCGACACTCGTCACAACCTGATGCTGCGGCAGCAAGTGAGATGCAAGGTGACGCGCATCAAGCAAGTGCTGGTGTTTCTTAAGCTTGTGGAATCAGGCGGCGAGGCCAACAGGCGGTCGGGCCTTACGATAGCCGACGTCATCAGCCTGCCCTCGGTGGATAGAGGGGTGCGCCTGTGGTTCACGCGCGAGCGTATCTTCGAGCAGCCCATCTTCGCCACGGCGCGGCGCAAAGAAGCCAATGGCGACTTCAACTGGGTGTTTGACTTCCTCACCGCCATCGACCGCAATATGACCGCTTGGCTGTCGCAGAAAGGTCTCGGCTCCGATGAGATACTATCCGAGCGCACCTACGACATTCTGGACCGCATCCTCTTTGCCGTGCGCGACATCGCCCTGTACCTGCTCGAGGACTCCGACTATCTGCGCCAGTCGTCGCAAGGCGAGCGCACCGTGTATCAGCGCCGTCTCAACACCCTCGTGCAGAACGCCAAGCACTACCTCAGCGCGGCCCGCAAGCTCCGCGAAGGCACCTACGAGGATTTCATCCGGAGCATACTCACGAGGCTGAACCACTCCGGCTACATCTATCACCCCGATAAGCAATTCCACATAATGATGACCATCTTCCGCCTCAAGCCCTCGCTGGTCAACAGCAAGATGAGCGAGCTCTTCACCGCGCTGCAAGATTGGCCTATCGAGAATTGGAACACCGAGCCTTTCCGCTCGGCCTTTGTGGAGATGCTCGAGATGTACATCAACGAGCGGCGCCACATCATCGACGACCTCGCCGAGATTGACGATGCCGAGACCGACCGCCAGTCGCTCTTACAGGTGACGCGCGCCATCGCCATCCAGCTGCTCCTTGCCGACAAGGGCGATGACCTCGACCTCGACCGCAACCGCGCGCTGCTCTATCGCTGCCTGTCGCACTACGGATTTGCCACGCTCAACGACAATCTCATCAGCAAAGCCGTGAAGAGCCTGTGCGGAGCCGGCGCCAACCCTCTCGAATACAAATGGCCCGACACCAAGCAGGTGACCCAGCTCGCCACCAATATGGGTTCGGAGCGGCACCCGCTCAATCTGGCCAACGCGCCGCTGCTCTACTACCACGGCCAATACTCGCTCGTGCAGCTCACCCCGGGCCACATCAGCATCATCGCATCGGCCGACGCCTACGGCCGCGAGCCCTCCAACGTGCTCCCCAACGGCTTCCTCGACGGCTACTCCGTGCTGCTCCCCGACGAAGTGAAGGTGCCCTCGCAGTCGAAGATGAAAGACCTCTCCACGCTCCGCTCTATGTGGAACGAGATAGAGCAGGCGCTGCTCAACGAGCCTGTGGCCCCCAAAGCCCAGCGCAAGCAACGCCTCGACGCCGGCGACACCGAAGTGGCAGTGGTGCTCGACGACTACGACGAGGCCTCCGACAGCATCCACTGCACCGTGGTCGATGACTACCTCGAGGGCGAAGGTTGGCTGGAAGTGTCGAGCATAGCCCCTTTCAAACTCCACTGCGACACCCGCGCGTTCACCACCCCCGAAGGCGAGCAGCAGGTGCTCTACGCCGACGTGAAGTCGATCGACAACGACGGCGTCGCCGAGTTCTCAATGATTAAGTACTACAACGACTGGGTAGCCGATAGTGTGCGCTACGGCGACACCGCCCGCTGTGTCATCACCAACGTGCAGCCCTCCCACCTCCTCGGCGTGAGCATCGACGGCTTCACCGTAAGAATCCCCCGCCGCAGCGATGACATCGACGAATACCGCCAAGGCGACCACCTGATAGTGCGCGTCGAGTCGGCCAAGGGCAACAATATCGAGGCCTCGATAGAGCGACGCGCCGACGACACCGAGATGTTTCACAACTCCGACACCTTCACCAGCATCATCGACAACCTCGCCATCGGCACCATCTCGAAACACTCCTCCACGGCCAACGACGTGCAAGTGGCCGAAGAGACCATCGATGCCGACACCATCACCGAGCTTATCCAGCTCATACGCCGCCGCGCCGTGCTCGCCGACGACTACGTAAAGGCCTACAACCTGCTCTCCGTGGCACAGCTGCTCGCCAAGAT
>CAMHGU010000065.1 GCA_946184715.1 uncultured bacterium
GGGTTTTGTCAGGTGGCGAAAATGTTGTAATTTTACGGCCTGCAATGGCTCTGAATACGCGTGAACGGCTGCTGGATGTGGCTCGACAGCTCTTCGCCAAGAAGGGCGTCGAGAATACCACGATGAACGACATCGCCGAGGTGTCGGGCAAGGGTCGTCGCACCATCTACACCTACTTCCGCAATAAGCGCGAGATCTTCAACGCTCTAGTGCACGAGGAGAGCGAGAAGATGATGCAGCAGCTCACCGACCTGCTGACGCTCGATGCCGACCCCGAGGAGAAACTTAAGCGCTTCATATTCATACGCTTCGAGGCGGTGAAGGAGACGGTGTCGCGCAATGGCTCGTTGCGGGCTCTCTTCTTCCGCGATGTGCGTAAGGTGGAGCACGCCCGGCGGCTCACCACGGCGCGCGAGGCGGCAATCCTCAGGCAGATACTCGCCGACGGCGTGGCCAAGGGGGTGTTCCGCATAGAGCGCCTCGACCAGACGGTGATGGTGCTCCTGCTCGCCTTGCAGGGGCTCGACGTGCCCTATATCCGCGACAACTTCGCCGAGCTTGGCATCGACAAGTTGAGCCTGCGCGACAACATTATGAACTTTATCCTCCACGGTATAAAGCGCTGAAAACTAATATTTTGCAAAATATATTTTAAACCGAAAGAAGAATGAAATTATTAGAAGGTAAAACAGCTCTCATCACCGGTGCCGCCCGCGGTATCGGCAAGGCTATTGCCCTGAAATTTGCCGCAGAAGGCGCCAACATCGCCTTCACCGACCTTGAAGTGAACGAAGAAACCGAAGCCGAAATCGCCGCGCTCGGCGTTAAGGCTAAGAGTTACGCTTCCAATGCCGCCGACTTTGCTCAGACCGAGAAGGTGGTTACGGCCATCAAGGAGGAATTTGGCAGCATCGATATCCTCGTGAACAATGCCGGTATTACCAAAGACGGCCTTATGCTGCGCATGAGCGAGGCTCAATGGGACGCCGTGATAGGCGTCAACCTGAAGTCGGCGTTCAATTTCATCCACGCCTGCGTGCCTATTATGATGCGCCAGCGTGCCGGCTCTATCATCAATATGGCCTCGGTGGTGGGCGTGCACGGCAATGCCGGGCAGTCCAACTATGCCGCTTCGAAGGCCGGCCTTATCGCACTGGCCAAGAGTATCGCTCAGGAGATGGGCCCGCGCGGTATCCGCGCCAACGCCATCGCTCCGGGCTTCATCGACACCGCGATGACGCAGTCGCTGCCCGAGGCCGTGCGCCAAGAGTGGTGCCAGAAGATTCCTCTGCGCCGCGGCGGCACAGTGGACGACATCGCCAACCTCGCCGTGTTCCTCGCTTCGGATAAGTCGAGCTACATCAGCGGCCAGGTAATCCAGGTGGATGGCGGTATGAATATGTAATCAACTTCCGCTCAACCGATAAGCGCGCCGGCTATAAATCGCTATAGCCGGCGCGCCGCTTTTATGGTATCTGTAGAGGGGAATCAGAGGCAGTAGTACTTGGTGAGGAAATAGGTGCGCTCCCAGTCCACGATTTTCACGTCGTTCTCGCGGGCGGGGTGGATGTCGAATTCGTCGAGCACCATCACGGGCTTCTCCTCGGTGTTGTAGAGCGGCCACTGCTTGGCCTTGCCGTCGGGCGACTGCTCGGCGGTGAGCGACGGGTTGCCGGTCTTGGCAAATTGCACCCACATCTTGCGCATCGTGCGGCAGAAGGTCTCGTCGAAGGTGCGGCCGGTGTCGGCGGTCATCTCCGGGTGGTTGAACACGATAGCCAGCTCGATGGCGTGGCCGCATTTCATTATCGGGTCGGCCGACTCGGGCGTGAAGTAGTAGGTGTAGCACTTGCCGCCGCCCTTCGACTGCTCTTCCGATGCTCTGATGATGGCGGCTATAAACCAGCTCTGGCCGAGCATACGGCTGTCGGGCTCATAGGGGTCGCCCTCCACCTCGCTCATGTAGCTCTCGAGCAGCGCGCGCTCCTCGGCGGGCAGCGTGGCGAATTTCCCTCTCTTGCGCTCGGCGGCCCAGGCGTACCATTTCTCCAGCCCGAAGCTGCTCACGAAGAAGTCCATCTCGTCCTTATTGCAGCCTATGAGCATCTCGATGTCGCTGGCCGCGCCTTCGGCAAAGGCCTGCCAGGTGTCGGCGGGCAGATACTTGCCGTCTCTTTCGGGAAACTGCTTTGCGAAGTTCACCTCGGCGGCTTGCAGGAGTGTGTCGCCATCAATTTTCAGGAGGTCGGCCACGGTGGAGCAGCCGAGCGCCTCCATCAGCTTGTCGGTACACTCGATGGCCTCTTCGGGCGAGCGCGTGAGATTGATGGTGCCGCTTTGGGCTATAAGCCGCTTGAAATACTTGTGAGAGCCCTTGATGAGCGAAAGCATAGAGCAGCAACCGGCGCCGGCCGATTCGCCCCAGATGGTGACGTTGTCGGGGTCGCCGCCGAAGCCAGCGATGTTGGCGCGCACCCATTTGAGCGCCGTGAGCTGGTCGAGAAGGCCAAGATTCTGCGCGTCGGTGTACTCCTTGCCGTCGGGCAGGTGCGACAGGTGCAGGAAGCCCATCACGCCGAGGCGATAGGCGATGGTGACCACGACCACATCGGGGTTCTCTCTGATGAAGTTGTGGCAGTCGAACATCGGGTCGACGGTGCCGCCCGATTCGAACGCGCCGCCGTGAATCCACACCATTACGGGCTTCTTCGTGGCAGCCGCATCGTCGGCAGTCCACACGTTGAGGTACAGGCAGTCCTCCGAGAGGTCGTACATCGAGCCAACCTCAAACGACGGGTTGCCGTAGCCGCTCTTGGCGTTGTAGTAGGCTTCGTAGATGCCATCGTCGGGGGTGGCCTCTACGGGCGCTTTCCAGCGCAGCTCGCCGGTGGGTTGCTTGCCCACGTAGGGGATGCCGCGGAAGGCAATGATGCCCTCCGTCTTGCGTCCCACGAAGGTGCCGTTTGTACACTTCACGGCCAGCGACGGGTCGTAGCGGCCGTCGGTGATCGGCTTGTTGTCGCCGCCGTACATCTCTCGCAGTGTCTCTTTGATTTGCTCGAGGGTGATTTCCATAGTGTCAGAATTATAGTGGTTATAGTGGCTATAGGAGGGGTTAATCCTCGTCGGCGTCGAGAATTTCGGTCTTGTCGCGCATCTCGTCGTATTCCTCCCACTGCTCATCGAGTGCGGCCTCGATGGCGAGGGGCAGGGTGGGGAGCGGTGCCAGCAGCTCGTTGAGCTTCTTCTGGAAGATGGTGAGGCTACGGGTGTAGATTACGACGTTGCGCTCGCCGTCGCCGGTGTAGATGCCGGTGACCACGGCCACGGGGTCGGCTCGGAAGCCGTCGTTGAGGGCGTCGGTCATCTGCTCCATAAGCTGCGAGGTGGCCACGTCGGGCATTCCGTCGGGGCCCGACTCGTAGCGCCAGGTGATGTCGATGCGGTAGATGAACTTGCCGGTGGAGCGCCACGGCTCTATGGCGCCGCGGCCCGTGACGATGATAAGACGCCCGCTGTCGCTCTCGGTAGGCGCGGTCCACCATTGGTCGGTAACTCTAATCTTTGCCATCGTATGGGGGTGGTTAAAGGTTTTAGGGTGTAAATATACAAAAAAAACGGGACACCTCAGAGGGTGCCCGCTGTAAGCGTAAAAATTTTGTCGTCAATTAAAATGATTACCGGGCGAGGAGCTCGTTGAGGTAATCAGTGGTGGGGTCGACAGCGATGATCTTCCCGGCCGGGTCGATGAGGCAGGTCATATAGCCATCGCCGAGGTGATAATCGGCGTAGATACGGCCTTCCTTGCCATCTTTGTCGAAGAATTGCGTGCTTTGCTCCACACCGTCGCGACGAATGATTTCGGCAGCCAGCTCAGCGTTGCGGTCGTAGTTGACTGCGAGGTGGGCTATGGGTGAATCGCTGTTCTCGGCGTAGCTTGCGTAGCGGAGATTATCGATTCGCGATTGGGCATCGGCGCTCGACCAGAACGTGATCATCACGTAGTTGCCGCGCATCGACCCGAGGGTCATGGTTGTATCGGCATTGGAAATGCTGAAGTCGGGGGCGATGCTGCCTTTCATTCCGTCAACTGCTCTCGACGAATATGCCGATACGAGCAGGGTAAGTGAGATAAGCACTGCAATCGATGCAATAGTTTTCTTCATCTTTTGCCTTTTAGGTCCTATAATCAATCGGAATCCCATATAGGCTCACGCCTTTGTCACGCATTCCGACCCGCCGATTTTCGGCGTGGGGCATCGCCATGTTACTCTCACCGGTGGCTCTATGATGCCCTTTCATTTTCGGTGCAAAGTTACGCTTTTTGCGCCGACTGTGCAAACTTTGGCCGAGTGCCGAAAATGTAAGTAGCTGATTATTAGCGTAGTGTGGAAAAATTTTTAACGTTTGATAAACATTAGATTTAACATTTTAACATAAAAACGCCCCTAAAATTAACAAAGTCACATCGAGAATTTGCGGTTGTGAACAAGCGCGGCTGCTATCGTGGTGATGATAGCAACCGCTTAACGGGGTAACCGCGGGCTGTGGCGCCCGGTATGGATGGGTCGGCGGGCTGTTGCGTCAGGCCGCGGGGCACGCTGAGTTATTGCAGGAGCTGGCGGGTGAAATAGGAGCGCTGGGCCGCGGGGAGCTGCTCTATGAGCTCGCGGAGGGCGTCGATGGTGATGCGCGGGCCTATAGGCTCATCGTTGAAGCTGGCTTTCAGGGCGTTGACCATCGGCTTAGCCTTGGCGCGGTTGGTATAGACGTACTTGAAGAAGGCCGTGGGGTCGCTCACGCATAGGCGTGCCACATAGTCGGCGTAGTACGGCTTGAGCGGCTCTATGGCAAGGCACTTGGCGGCCATCGACAGCGCTTTGGCGAGCGAGACGGCGCTCAGCGGCTGCTGGCGCAGCTCTATGAGGCTCAGGGCGGTGGCGTTGATGCCCGTGGGGGCCTCTTTCAGCTCCTTCTCCTTGAGGGTTATCTTGCCGAAGGGGTCGATGGCGTAGTGGTACTCGATAGCGCCGATGAAGAACTTGTCGCGGCCATCGACGGTGGCGTGGTATTCGATGCCGCGCGAGAAGACGAACGACTTGGCATCGTCGGCGATGCGCACCGTCTGGCTTCCTTCGCGCGCCTGGGTGAAGGCTCCGTGAGGTTCAGTGGCGATGGCGGCACCTATCTCGCCACCCATTCCCACCATTACGGCGTCGAGCAGGTTGGCCTCGCCGTCATACACTGCGAGGACGTTCTCGGGGTACTGCTCGCCGTAGCGGCGATAGATGCGGTACACCACGAGGGCACCGCAGCCGTCGATAGGGTTGACCGACACTTTGAGGAGCGCGGCCTTGTCGTAGTCGCCGCTGACGCTGGCGTCGTAGCCGAGGATATGGCGCAGCTGCTGCCTCTCACGCTCGCACAGATCCATCTTCTCGGCGAAGTGCCACTCGCCGGTGAGCTGCACGTAGCGGTTGTTGAACGCGGCGCTCTCGTCGTTGTTCACGCCGGCGAGCTCTCCCGGCGCGGGCCCGAAGTAGAGGGGCTGCACGAAGATGGGGTTGTCGCACAGCTCGCTGATGCCGTAGCGCGATTTCCAGCTGCCGCTTTGCTCATCGGCCATTGCTGAGAGGCTCATAAGTGCTATTGCTGATAGAAGGATGATACGTTTCATATTGTGGTTTTGAGGGGGTTATTTCCAGTTGGCGAGCATCTGGCTCATACGGTTGATATAGGGGGTGAGGGCCTCGATGCCTTTGGCCTCTTTGCGCAGCTTGGTGAAGAGGGCGCGAGTCTCGGCGTCGGCAAGCGGACGGCTCATAATGTCGAGCAGTCGCAAGGCGAGCGGGTTGATTGCGGGCATCTCCTCGTCGGTGGTCATCCCTTCGTAGCGGATGTGATTGCCGGGGGTGATGGAGTAGTGCCACGTGATTATGGCGCGCCACACCGTCTGGTTGGGGCGCGCGGGGTCGATGTAGCTCACCCGTCGGTATATCTCGAAGTGGCTCTCGTCGGCCCACTTTAGGTAGCTTTGCATCTGCCACGTGTGCTTCATAGAGTAGTCACCGTGGGGCTCTACGGCGAAGAGGTCGTTGGCATCGCCCGTCACGCCCATCAGCATAGCGTCGACGAGGTGGCCCTCGCCATCGTAGGTGGCGATATACTGCTCGGTGCGCGCGTCGTCCCACTGCCGTGCGCGCGTGTTGCGGTACACCACAAAGGCGCCGCAGCTGTTGATGGGGCGCACGGCCATCTTCAGGCCTATCTCTATTCCGTTGTCGCTCGCTTGCTTGCTCAGGCCGCCCACCTTATAGATGGTGGCCATCTCCTCTTTGCAATAGCTGAGCTTGGGGGCGTAGTGCCACTCGTGGCTCATCTCCACCCAGGAGGAGTGGGTGTAGGCCTGCCCGTCGTCCATGCAGATACCGGCGCCCTCCTTGCGCCCGCCCGGCACGGTGCGCGTGGGCCGGGTGAAGACGGGGTTGCTGCACGAGGGGTCGATGCCGTAGCCCTTTAGCCACTCACGCTCGGAGCGCTCGGCTGCGGCGCAACTGCCTGTCATCATTGTCATAACAGTTATAAATGTGAATAAGAGGGTGAATAATCGTTTCATCGTCACGCTGCTTTTCCTATTTGACCACAAATATAGCTAATGGTTTGCTCATTAGCAAATATTCGCGGGAGATACGCAAGTGGGCCCGTCTCGGTCGGCAACAAGCAAAGCCGCGAGCGAGAGGCCCGCGGCTTTGAGTCGGATAGTGTTTATTTGAGATTAGTCGGCAAGGTCAACGGCGTAGTACACCTTCTTGCCGGTGGGGTAGATACCGGTGATAAACATCACCTTGTCGCTTTGCGAGTCGTTCATAATGGCGCGGTAGATGGCCTCCACGTCGTCGCGGGTGGACACGGGCGAGTTGTTGATGTCGAGGATGATGAACCCGTCCTTGATGCCGGCCTCTTTGAAGCGGCCGTCTTTGATTCCAGTCACTTCGATACCCTTGGAGATCTGCAGCTCCTTGAGGCGCTCGGGCTTGAGCTCGCGGAATGCGCAGCCGAGGTCGAGGAGGTCGCGGCTCTTGGTGATGTCGGTGCTGCCCTGGGTGTTGCGCATAGTGACGGTGGTGTTGTGGCTCTTGCCGTCGCGCACGTAGGTTACGGTCACCTTGTCGCCCGGGCGGAGCTTGTTCATCTGCTCCATCATCAGGCCGGAGTTTTTCACGGGGGCGCCGTCGATGGCGGTGATTACGTCGCCCTCTTCGAGGCCAGCCTCTTTAGCGGCGCTGCGGTCTTCCACCTTAGCCACGTAGATACCGTCGTTGAGCCCCTTGATGCCCTTCTCCTCGGCGAGCTCGCTGGTGAGCTCCTGATATTGGATACCGAGCACTGCGCGCTGCACCGTGCCGTACTCCTTAAGGTCGGTCACCACTTTCTGCATCAGCACCGAGGGGATGGCAAAGGCCGTGCCGGCGTAGTTGCCGGTGCTGGAGTAAATCATCGTGTTGATGCCTATGAGCTGGCCGCGCACGTTGACGAGGGCGCCGCCGCTGTTGCCGGGATTCACGGCTGCGTCGGTCTGGATAAACGATTCAAGGCCGGCGGGGGCTGAGTGGGTGGCCGAGCTGATGCTGCGGGCCTTGGCGCTGATGATGCCGGCGGTCACCGAGGAAGTGAACCCGAAGGGGTTGCCCACGGCGAGCACCCATTCGCCCACCTTCACGTCGTCGCTGTTGCCTATCTCGATGGCTTTGAGGCCGGTGGCTTCAATCTTGAGCAGGGCGAGGTCGGTCTTGGAGTCGGAGCCTATCACCTTGGCGTTGAAGGTGCGGTTGTCGTTGAGGGTCACTTCGAGCTTCTCGGCGCCTTCAATCACGTGGTTGTTGGTGACGATGTAGCCATCGGAGGTGATGATTACGCCCGAGCCGAGGCCGCTCTGCTGCGGCTTCTGGTTGGGCTGCTGGCGCTGGCGCGGCTGCTGCTGCCCGAAGCCGTTGCCGGGGCCGAAGAAGAACTCAAACGGGTCGATGAAGTTCTGCATCTGCTGCACGCGCGGCGTGGCGTAGCTCTTAACGCTCACCACCGAGTTGACCGTCGATTCGGCGGCGCGGGTGAAGTCGGTCTCTATCCCCGCTGAGCGGCCTATGTGGATAAACTCGTCGTTCTTGCTTTGTGAGCCTTGCTGACTGGCGTAGGTGGCGATGCCGGCTACTATCGCGGCCGCTGCCACTATCATACCGATGATTTTGCGATTCTTTTTCATAAGCTATATGTTAATTTTCAGTTTCGTTTAAGAGTTTAAAAGTTAAAAATTAACTTTTGAATTTCTTACGGCAAATGTAAGAGTTTATTTTGTAATGTGGGCACAAATCGTGCCGATTTTATAAATATTTAATAATCGCAAGCCGTAAGTCTAAAAATTGCTGAATGTGGCCTTGCATCCACCGCTGATTGCGCGGCGGTTTGCGCAAGCGGGGGAGAATTGCTAATTTTGCACTGTCAAATGGCCAATATGCGTACATACGTGCAGCTCTTCGCCTCGTTTCTGAAGATTGGGGCGTTCACCTTCGGTGGCGGTTGGGCTATGATCTCCATCATCGAGAAGGAGGTGGTCGATACCCGCCGCTGGGTGGAGCGTCAGGAGTTTCTCGACCTGCTGGCTGTGGCGCAGTCGCTGCCGGGAATCCTGGCGGTCAACATCGCGGTGGCCGTAGGCGATAAGATTACGGGCAAGGGTGGGGCGGTGGCTGCCGCTTTAGGTACCATACTGCCGTCGTTTCTCATCATCCTGTTTATCGCGATGTTTCTCACGCCCGATGCCATTAAGAACAACGCCACGCTCTCGGCTATCTTCCGCGGCATTCGTCCGGCTGTGGTGGCTCTAATTATCGCTCCGGTAATATCGTCGGCCCGCAGCGCCGGTATCACGTGGCGCACCGTGTGGATACCCGCGGCCGTTGCGCTCCTGATAGCGTCGCGGCTACCGTATCTGTCCAATCCCATACTCTATATAGTGCTGGGCGCGGCCGTCGGCATATTCATCTATCGCAATAGGATGGCCCGGGAAGGAGGTGAGGCGCGATGACCGGCAATATCTGGCTACGGCTCATCTGGGCCTATCTCAAGATAGGTTTTTTCGGCTTCGGCGGAGGGTACGCTATGCTCAGCCTTATAGATAAGGAGGTGGTGCAGAACGGGTGGATTACCGAGCAGATGTTTACCGACATAGTCGCCATCTCGCAGATGACGCCCGGCCCTATCGGCATCAACAGCGCCACCTACATAGGCTATGTGGCCACGGGCGGCAATGTGCTGGGCTCGCTGCTGGCAACGCTCGTGGTGGTGCTGCCGTCGTTTCTGCTGGTGCTCTTTACGGCCCATCTTATTCATCGCCATCGCGACTCCGTATTTATTAAAGGTATGTTTTTGGGGCTGCGGCCGGTGGTGGTAGGGCTGATAGCGTCGGCGGCGCTGCTGCTGATGAACCGCGACAACTTCAGCGACTACACCTGGAGCATCGGCATCTGCGTGGCCACCTTCTGCTTCGTCCACTTCACCAAGCTGCATCCCATCTATGCTATAATTCTTGCCGGGATAGCCGGCTACCTAATCTATTGACGACAATGACCTACGACCAAGCGCTCAATTATCTCTACAATCAGCTGCCGATGTTTCAGCGCCAGGGCGCCACGGCCTATAAGCCCGGCCTCGAGCGCACCCTTTCGCTCGCCGAGGCTTTCGGCAATCCTCACGAGGCTCCGTATCGCAAGATTCACGTGGCCGGCACCAACGGCAAAGGCACTACCTCGGCCCTGCTGGCATCGCTCTTGATGGAGCGTGGCCTGACGGTGGGGCTTTACACATCGCCGCATCTGGTCGATTTCCGCGAGCGTATCCGCGTGGATGGCCGCAAGGTCTCTAAAGAGTTTGTCATCGACTTTGTGGAGCAGTGCCGCCCGATAGTTGAGCAGATTCAGCCCTCCTTCTTCGAGCTAACCTTCGTGATGGCGATGAAATACTTTGAGCTGATGGATGTTGACGTGGCGGTGATTGAGGTGGGGCTTGGCGGCCGCCTCGACAGCACCAACATCATCGAGCCGACGCTCTGCGTCATCACCAATATAGCCTTCGACCACACCCAGTTTCTGGGCAACACCCTGCGCGAGATTGCGGCCGAGAAGGCCGGCATCATCAAGCCTACGGCCGATGTGGTGATAGGCGAGGCGCAGGGCGAGGTGCGAGAGGTGTTTGAGCGCAAGGCCGGCGAGGCCTGTGTGGATATAACCTTTGCCGAGGATT
>CAMHGU010000066.1 GCA_946184715.1 uncultured bacterium
GCGGGGCGGAGGGTTACTCGCCGGAGAGGACGATTTCGAGGATTGCCGACACGTCGGAGCCGTCGAGGGTGCCGTTGCCGTCGATGTCGGCCGCGGCAATCTGCTCGGGCGTGAGGGTGCCGCCGGAGAGTACAATCTCGAGCATAGCCGAGACGTCGGAGCCGTCGAGAGTGCCGCTGCCGTCGAGGTCGCCGGGCTTCACGGGGAGCTCGCCGTACTCTTCAATGCGGGCGAACAGCTTCCATTGGTTCACGGCGCGATAGGAGGCGGCAGAGCCGCGCGGCACCATAAGCAGCGCGTTGTTGAATACCGCCGAAGGGAACGAGAGGTCTTGGGCGAGAGGGGCGGAGGTCATTCGGCACACTACGGTGTCAACGCTACTGCAATTGGTGAAGATGTCCACATCAATCACGCTCATCGATTGGCCGAGTGTAACTTTGTGAAGAGCCGAGCACCCTTCGAAGGCATTGCGCCCGAGGTAGCGGCAAGCATCGGGGAGGACAATTTCGGTGAGCGACGTGCAGCCGTTGAAAGCGGCGCGCGCTATGCTATCGACCGATTCGCCTAAAGTCACCGACTGCAAGCCTGGTGAGGCGAACGCGCTGCGGCTGAGATACTTCACCCTGTCGCCTACGATTGCCGAGCGGAGGGTGCTTAAGGCAAAGGGATTGGACGGGCAGTCGCGGCCCAGATATACATTCGCAACTCCACTGCCGCCGAAAGCGCCACTGTTGATGTTGATTTCACGGTCGGAATCCTCAATAGCGACATCGGTGAGAGCTGAGGCGTTGCCGAAAGCTGCCTCAAGGATAGAGGTGACCGAGGCGGGGATAATAAGGTTGCTGATTTTGTTGCAGCGATAGAAGGCGCGCAGGCTGATGGTTTGCAAGCCACTGCCTAAGTTGAGGGAGGTGATGGTGGTGTCGCCTTCAAAGGCATATTGGCCGATGAAGCGGAGTGAGTTGGGCAGTGTCACGTCGCGCAGCGCGGTGCAATGGAAGAAAGCATTGTCGGCAATGCTGTCGAGAGAGTTCCCGAAGTGGACTTCGGAGAGCCGGGAGCAATAGTTGAACGCGTATTTGTTTATATAGGTGACATTGTCGCCTAAAGTCAGGGTCTCGATTGAAGTGTTATAGCTGAAAGGGGAGCTGCTTAAATTTCGGCCTATGTAAACCCTCTTAACGCCGCTACTGCCGAAAGCGCTGGAATTGCACTCGAGCGGAGTGGCGCTGTCCTCAATGGTGATGTCGGCAAGGGCGGTGTTGTAGCCGAATGCGCTGCCATCGATAGAGGTGACCGAGGCGGGAATTGTCAATGCCTTCAGCGAGGAGCAGCCCACAAATGCGTAATAGCCTATCGACTGAATGCCGTTGCCCAGAGATATACTCTCAAGCTTGGGGCATTGATAAAAAGCGTATTTGTCGATGGCGGTGACGCCGTTGCCTATCACCACACTCTCGAGGGCGGCGCAGTTGAAGAAAGCCCATTCGCCTCCGAGATTTGTCACCTTGTCGCCTATGGTCACACTCTTGAGCGTGGGGTTTTGGTAGAAAAGAGGGCCGCTGAGGTTTCGACCTACATAGGCGGTCAGGATATTGGTGCCGTTAAGTATTTCGTTGGCAAGAGTAAGCTCGTTGTCGCTATCCTCAATGGTGAGGGAAGCCAGGCCTGAGCATCCTTTGAAAAGCGTCTGGGAAAGCTGCGAAGCGCCCGAGCCTATCACGGCGTCTTCGATGGTGGTGATACCGGCAAAGGGGGTGGTGCCGAAGTCGCGGTCGATGCGCACGTGCTTGACGTCGGAGCCGGCGAAGGCGTCGGAGGAGAAGTTGCAAGTGGTGGTGCCGGCGGCGAGCGTCACAGTGGCAAGCGAGGAGCACGCCCCGAAGGCTTTAAGGCCTACCGTGGTCACCGTCCCCGGGATTGTGACCTCCGCAAGCGAGATGCAGCCGAAGAAGGCCTCTTGACCTATGACGCGCACCGTGGCCGGGATGGTCACCTCAGTGAGAAGGTAGCTGTTTTTGAACGCCGCGAAGTCGATGCCAGTGACGTTGCGCAGCCCGTCGTTGTAGTACACCTGCGACGGAATCGTCACTGCGCCGACGTAAGAGTTGAGGTCGGTGTCGCGGTAGGTCACCGTGGCTTCGCCGGTGTAGCTGTTGTAGTTGTAGTAGATGCCGTGCTGCTCAAAGTCGTAGGCCTGCGCGCTTATGGCGATGACGATTGAGAGGGCGGTGAGGAGTAACGATCGTTTCATATCGGTAAGGTTTGAGTTATAGCTGATTATCCTAATCGGTAAAGATAGGAATTATCAACCGAAGGCGAAGCGCGTGCCGGCCTGTTTTTGACGAAACGCCCTCAGCGGGTGACGAAAGCCCCTCCGCGAGTGATGAAAGCGAGAGCGGCCTCGCCGAGGAGACCGCTCTCGCTTAGAGATTACGATATGGATAATCTAGATATTCTAGAGCTTCTAGATAATCTAGATAATTTAGAATTTTCGAGGGGGATTACTTGCGCAGGGCAGCACCGTCGTGGAACGCACGGCCCACCTGCTCGCCCACCACGCGGTAGAGAGCCGAGGCCGAGTCGAACACCAAGGCGTGCAATCGGCCGAGGTCGATCTTGCCGTTGTCGTCGAGGAGCTTCTCGTCGGCGCTGGTGTTGACCACTTCGCCCACCACTCGGATTTCGCCTATTGAAGTCTCTTCGATGGCCGTCAGGCGGCACTCGAGAGCGAGCGGCAGCTGCTCAAAGATGGGAGCGTTGACCTGCTCGGCCTTGACGATGGTCCAGCCTGTGCGCGCCACCTTATCGGCCACTTTGAGGCCGCTGTCGATGCCCACATAGTCGGCCGGAACGAGGTTGTCGCGGTCGGCAAACGAGATGGTGAAGGCGCGGTTGAGACGTATGTTCTCGAGAGTCTTGCGGCGCGGAGCCAGGTTGAGGGCCACATAGCGGTCGCCGCACTGGCCACCCCAGGCCACGTTCATTGCGTTGGGATTGCCGTTCTCGTCGTAAGTGCCCACGATAAGCACCGGGAGGGGCGTCACTATCGTGTTCTTGAAATTCTTTCGCATAGCTTTGTATAAGGTTTTATATATAATAATGTGTTACTCTTCGATGCGCTTGATAAGGCGTGCCGGAACGCCGCCCACGATGGTGCGAGGCTCCACGTCGCGCGTCACCACGGCGCCGGCGGCGATGATGGCGCCGGCGCCCACGGTCACTCCGCCGAGGATGGTGGCGTTGGCTCCCACCCACACGTCGCGCCCTATGTGGATAGGCGCGTGGGTCATAGAGGCGCGGTGCGATGGGCGCGGGTCGTGGTTGAGCGTGGCAAGCACGGCATTGTGGCCTATGAGCGCGCCGTCGTCGATGGTGATGCCGCCCTGGTCCTGAAATTTGCACCCCATATTGATAAACACCCGCTCGCCTATGACGATGTTCTTGCCGCAGTCGGTGTAGAACGGCGGGAACAGCCCGAATGAGGCGGGAATCTTGCGGCCTGTCAGCTCCTCCATCAGGCGGTGAAGCTCATCAGGGGTGTGGTAGCTGCCGTTGATTTCGGCGGTGATGCGCAGCGCTTCCTGCGACAGCCGGTGAAACATCTGATGCAGCTCCGAGCCGCCCTCCACGGGCGCCGGGTCGGCCATTCGATGGCGAAATTCTTCTATTGTCATAGCGTATAATATATGACGGCAGTTATTACTCCCACAAAGTTACGAAAAATCGCCGGATGCTGCAACACGGTGGTCAGATGCCGTCGGCCCATTCGAAGTGTTGCTGCTCGATGGGTTTGCCTTGTAGGATTCGGGAGTGGGGCAGGACGCTGCGGTCGAGCCATACGTTGCCGCCTATGACCGAGTGGTGGCCTATGGTGATGCGCCCGAGGATTGAGGCATTGGAGTATATGGTCACGTAGTCTTCTATGATGGGGTGGCGCGGCACGTCGAGCAGGCGGCCGGCATCGTCGCGCTTGAAGCTCTTGGCGCCGAGGGTAACGCCCTGATAGATGCTCACGTGCTTGCCTATGATGGTGGTGGCCCCGATTACCACGCCGGTGCCGTGGTCGATGGCGAAGTATTCGCCTATCTGTGCGGCGGGGTGAATGTCGATACCCGTAGCCGAGTGGGCTTGCTCGGTGATGATGCGCGGAATGATGGGCACGCCGAGGCGATGCAGCTCGTGGGCCACGCGATAATGGAGCATCACCTGCACCACCGGGTAGCTATACACCACCTCGCCGGCGCTTTTTACGGCCGGGTCGCCGCCCACCATCGCTTCGACGTCGGTGAGCAGCAGGCGCCGTATCTCCGGCAGTGTGGCGATGAAGCGGCGAGCCTTGTCGATGCCGATGCGGCGGCTGCGCACCTCGTCGTGGTCGCACTCGAAAGCCACGGTGAAGGCTATCTGGCGGGCGAGAGAGGTGAGGATATTCTCCACATCGACGCCTATGCGGTAAGGGCGCGACTGCTCCGAGAGAGTGGGGCGGTCGAGGAGCCCCGGGAAGATTACACTGCCTATGAGGCGCATCACCTCAGCGATGGCCTCCACTTGCGGCATCACGTTGCTGCCCCGCAGCCCGAGTGCCTGCTCTTGCGGCGAGATGGCCGCGAGCCGTCCTATGACGTCGTCGATGGTATGGTCAAGGGGGTTCATTGCTTATCCGAATATGCCTGTTGAGAGATAGCGCTCGCCGGTGTCGGGGAGGATGGCCACTATGGTCTTGCCGGCGTTCTCCGGCAGCGAGGCGAGGCGCAGTGCGGCGTGGAAAGCTGCGCCCGACGAGATACCCACCAGCAGCCCTTGGCGGCGCGCCAGCGAGCGCGAGGCGGCGGCCGCGTCGTCGTCGGTCACGGCGATGACGGTATCCACCACGGTGGCGTCGTAGGTGTCGGGAACAAATCCGGCGCCTATACCTTGTATCTTATGCTTCCCGGCTTGGCCGGTGGAGAGCACTGCGCTCGATGCCGGCTCCACGGCCACCACCTGTAGGGCGGTGTTGAGGCGGCGCAGCGCGCGTCCGGTGCCGCTGACGGTGCCGCCGGTGCCCACGCCGGCCACGAGGATGTCAATGCGGCCCTCGGTGTCGGCCCATATCTCGCGGGCGGTGGTGCGCTCGTGGGCCGCGGGATTGGCCGGATTGGTGAATTGGCCCAGGATGACCGCGCCCTCGATGTCGCGGCATAGCGCCTCGGCGCGAGCTATGGCGCCCTTCATCCCTTCGGCGCCCGGGGTCAGCTCGAGCTGCGCGCCGTAGGCTTTCAGGAGATTGCGGCGCTCGAGGCTCATAGTGTCGGGCATCGTGAGGATTACCTTATAGCCGCGTGCCGCGCCTACCCACGCCAGCCCCACGCCCGTGTTGCCGCTCGTAGGCTCTATGATGGTGGCGCCCGGCTTCAGGAGACCGCGCTCCTCGGCGTCCTCAATCATAGCGAGCGCCACGCGGTCCTTGACGCTGCCGCCGGGGTTGAAATATTCGAGTTTCAGCAGCAGCCGTGCTTGCAGGCCGGCAGCTGTGGCTTGAAGGAGGGGCGTTCGGCCCACTATTTCGGTCAGGTTCTTGTAGATCATAGGGGTTCTTTTTAATTTCGGGACATTCGAGCATTCGAGTAATCGAGTGGTCGAGTAATCGATGATGCAAAGATAGCGAAAGACGGAGGTTTGTGCAAGAAAGGATAAATAATGTTAACGGAGGAAGAAGTGTCGGAGTTTTTTCACTACATTTGCTGCGAAGTTTGTTAACAATATTGTCTAATCAAAAATCAGAAGAAAGAAGTATGAAGAAGATTCTGTTTGCAATCGCAACCATCGCACTCGTAGCCCTCGCAGCTTGCGAAAACAAGCCCGCCGAGCAGCAACCCGCCGCTATCAATACCGATAGCATCGCCACCAGCTGGCTCGACACCATCAAGGAGAAGCTCGCCGCCGGCGACACCGCTGCTGTTGAAGGCATCCTCGCCGATGCTCAGAAGCAGGTTCAGGACCTCCTCGCAGCAGGCGATACCGTCAACGCCAACGCTCTGGCCGAGAAATTTGCTGAGCAGGTAGAGGCCAACAAGGAAGCTCTCCCCGCCACTCTCGTTGAGACCGTTAAGACCAAAGCCACTGAGATCAAGGACGCAGCCGCCGGTAAGGTAACTGAGGCCGTTGAAGGTGCTAAGGACGCTGTAGAAGGCGCTGCCGACGAAGCCAAAGCCGCCGTTGACGAAAAGGTGGAAGAGGCGAAGGGCAAAGCCGCTGAAGCTGTTGACGGTGCTAAGGAAGCTGCCGCCAAGAAGGCCGACGAGGTTAAGGGCAAAGCTGCCGACGCAGCTGCCGGTGCCGTTGACGATGCCAAGAAGAAACTCGGTCTCTAAGCCTCTCGCTTAGTAATCGACACATTAGAGGAGAAGGTCCGTATCAAGCGATGCGGGCCTTCTTTCTGTTATGTCGGTGCTGCGGCGTCAGCGATGAAGCACGGCCATAAGGGCGTCGCGGTCGACGATGTCGATAGTGCTGTCGGTCAAGGCGATGATGCCCTGCTCGGCCATGGCGTGGAGTGTGGCCACGAGCTGCGTGCGCTTGGCGCCGAGCATCCAGCCCAGCTCGCGCTGCTTGAAGATGAGGTGTATCTGCTCGGCACGCTTCGAAGTGAACATGTGCACAATGAATGCCAGCCGCTCCTCCACCGAGTTGTGGCGCATCGCCATCAGGGCCGATTGCCCTTTCTGCGCCAGGCGCGACGTGTAGTTGAGCATATTGAGCAGGAAGATGCGGTCGGCGGCGAGGATACGCATATACTCCTTTTTCGAAACCTCCATAAATGAGCAATCAGAGGCGGCTGTGATGGTGTAGGGGTAGGTGGTGTTGAGCCCGAAGAAGTACTCGGCGCCGATTACGTCGGGGGCCGAAACCACCTGGCTGAGTGTCACGCGGTTGTTGAGAAAATTGGTGTCGAGGCGCACTCGGCCCGAGAGCACGAAGCGGAGGTCGCTACATTCATCGTCCATAAACGAGATGATGGCGCCCTGCTCGTATTTGACAAACGAGAGGCGAATCTTCTCCACCACCTCGGCGATGCGCTCGCGCCCCACGCCTTGCAGCAGCGGTAATTGCAGCAGTTGGTCGTAAATGCTATCCATTAGGTTTTCAAAGTTTACAACTGCGAAGATAGCGAAATCCCCACGTAAATGCAAATCCTTGCGATGTCGATTTCAGAACAGGGCGGCCGAGAGGGCTCGCAAGGCGTCCACTTTATAGGCTTGCGGTATGAGCAGCGAGATGTTGTGGTCGCTGCCGCCATAGGATATCATCCTGACCGGGATATGGCTCAGCGCTTGCATTATGGTGGCGTGAATGTGGCAATGCTTCCAGTGCATATCGCCCACAATCGACACAATCACCATATCGGTATCGACGGTGACGGTGCCGAAGGAGCGTAGCTCGCCGAGAATGCGGTCGAGGTCGCGGGTGCTATCCACGGTCACCGACACTGCTACCTCCGAGGTGGTGATGATGTCGATTGGCGTGCGATAGGTCTCGAATACGGTGAACACCTTGCGTAGGAAGCCGTAGGCCAGATGCTTGCGGCCCGACTTGATGCGGATTGCCGTGATGCCGTCTTTGGCGGCTATGGCTTTGGCGCCGGGCTCGGCGGTGACGCAGTTGTGGATGATGGTGCCCGGCGATAGCGGGTCGAGCGAGTTGAGCAGCCGCACCGGTATGTTGTTGACCTTGGCGGGCTGCACACACGTGGGGTGCAGTATCTTGGCGCCGAAGTAGGCCAGCTCGGCAGCCTCTTCGAAGTGCAGCTCGTTGACGGGCGTGGTGCCCTCCACGTAGCGCGGGTCGTTGTTGTGCATGCCGTCGATGTCGGTCCATATCTGTATCTCTTCGGCTCCTATGGCGGCACCGATGAGCGAGGCGGTGTAGTCGCTGCCGCCGCGTTGCAGATTGTCGATGCGGCCGCGCGCGTCGCGGCATATAAAGCCTTCGGTGAGGTAGAGGTCGAAGCTGTCGGCGTCGGCCAGTCGCGGCGCGAGCGCTTCGCCTATGCGGGTGGTGTCGGGCTCGCTGTCGTCGTTGAGCGCAATGATATCCAGCGCCGGCAGGTACCCTACGCGGTAGCCCTGCGCTTGCAGATAGGCGCGCATCATAGCCACGCTCATCATTTCGCCCTGGGCCAGCAGGTCCTTCTCTTTGTCGACGGTAAAGGGTGCGACGCATAGGGCGTGGACGGCGTCGAAGCGCTGCTTTATCGCCTCGGCGGCCCCGTCGTAGCCCACTTCGTTCGCGAAGAGCTCGCTCAGCGTGGCGGCGTAGTGGTCGTAGAGGTCGAGGGCCGTCTCTTTGGCGCCGTCGATGTTGCCTTTGTAGAGATAGTCGGCGATGGAGGCGAGGGTGTTGGTAGTGCCCGACATAGCCGAGAGCACCACTATGTTGCGGCCACGCTCGGCGATGAGCTTGGCCACGTGCTTAATGCGGGCGGCGGAGCCCACCGAGGTGCCGCCGAATTTCAGCACTTTCATTCTTCGGTAGCGGCTGTGTCGGGCTTTGCCGGCGATGCGTCAACGAGGTGCTTATCATCGCAGCGGAGGGTGCGGCTGGGGTACTCCTCCACGAGTTGCAGGTTGTGGGTAGCCATAATGACGGCGGCTTTGCCTTCGTCGGCCACACGGCGCAGCAGCTGCAGAATCTGCAGGCCGGTCTCCGGGTCGAGGTTGCCCGTGGGCTCGTCGGCGAGGATGAGCGAGGGCCGATTGAGCAGGGCGCGCGCGATGACGATGCGCTGTTGCTCGCCGCCTGAGAGCTCGTGGGGCATCTTGTACGACTTATTGTCCATACCCACCTCTTTGAGCACCTGCTCTATGCGCTCGTCGATGTCGGCCTTGCGTTTCCAGCCCGTGGCGCGAAGCACGAAGGCCAGGTTGTCATATACCGACCGGTCAGTGAGCAGCTGGAAATCCTGAAACACCACGCCAATCTCGCGACGCAGCATCGGCACGTCGCGGCGGCGCAGGCTGTTGAGGTCCCACTCCATCACCGTGGCTTCGCCCTCGGCTACGGGTATCTCGGCGTAGAGCGACTTGATGAGCGTGCTCTTGCCGCTGCCCACCTTGCCTATGAGGTAAACAAATTCGCCCTTGGTCACCGTCAGGTCGATGCCTTTGAGTACTATAAGCTCCTTGCGATGAAGCTCCACGTTCTTGTAGCGTACCACCGTGGTGGCCGGCTTGCTATCGGTCTGTTTCATATCGTTATGCGAAAACTATGGTCTTGTTGTGATAGGTGAGAATCTTGCGCTGGATATGCTTCTCTACGGCTCGCGAGAGGACAATCTTCTCGAGGTCGCGCCCTTTGTGTACGAGGTCGGCAATGGTGTCGCGGTGGGTGATGCGCACGATGTCCTGCTCGATGATAGGCCCGGCATCGAGCTGCGCCGTCACGTAATGGCTCGAGGCTCCGATGAGCTTCACCCCGCGCTCGAATGCCGCGTGATAGGGTTTCGCGCCCACAAACGCCGGCAGAAACGAGTGGTGAATGTTGATGATACGGTTGGGGTAGCGGGCGATGAAATCCTCGCTCAGCACCTGCATATAGCGTGCCAGCACCACAAAGTCGATGCCGTAGCGCTCCAGCAGCTCAAATTCCCGGGCTTCCATCTCGGCCTTGTTCTCTTTGGTGACCGGTATCACCTCAAAGGGGATTCCGAACTGCTCGCCCACGTGCTTGAGGTCGGGGTGGTTGCTCACGATAAGCGGTATCTCCACGTCCCAGTCGCCGGCGGTGTAGCGCGCCAGCAGGTCGTAGAGGCAGTGCGACATCTTCGATACGAAGATTGCCATCCTCTGCCGCCGGCTCGTGAAGCTCAGGGAGTACTCCATCGAGAGACGCCGGGCGTAGAGCGTGTCGAAGTATTCGCTGATCTTCTCCTTCGGGATGGCAAACTGCGCCAGGTCCCACTCCACGCGCATATAGAAGATGCCGTTGACGCGGTCCACGTATTGGTCGAGATATAGGATGTTGCCGCCATTGGTGTTGATAAACTCCGTGATGATGGCGATGATGCCTTTTTGGTCGGGGCAGTGCATCAGGAGCACCGCGTTGTCGCTATGTCGTTCTTTTTCCATTTCAACCTACAAAGTTAGTGCAAACCGAGAGCAATACAAAATGCGCTTG
>CAMHGU010000067.1 GCA_946184715.1 uncultured bacterium
TTGGTGGCGTGGCCTATGACGCGGATGCCTTCCATCGCGCTTACCACATCGTGGGCCGTCAATGGCACGGTGAAGAGCAGCTCGTAGTCCTCGCCGCCGTTGAGTGCGGCGGTGACGAGGTTCATATTCAGCTCTTCGGCCATGATGGCGGTCTGGTAGTCGATGGGAATGCGGTCTTCGTACACGCGGCAGCCCACTCCGCTGGCTTTGCACAGGTGGAGCAGCTCCGACGATAGGCCATCGCTGACGTCGATCATCGCCGTGGGCCGCACGCCCTCGCGCGCGAGCATAGCGATGATGTCCTTGCGGGCTTCGGGCTTGAGCTGGCGCTCGAGCAGATACTCGCGGCCGGCAAAGTCGGGGTTGAAGTCCTTGATGCCCTGGCCGGCGGCCTTCTCGCGCTCGAGGAGCTGCAACCCCATATAGGCGGCTCCGAGGTCGCCGCTGACGCATATCAGGTCGGTAGCCGCGGCGCCGCTGCGATAGGTCACCTCGTCGGCGCGCGCGGTGCCGATGCAGGTGATGCTCAGGTGAAGGCCTTGGCGCGAGGCCACGGTGTCGCCCCCCACGAGGTCCACGCCATATACCTCGCAGGCGAGGCGGATGCCGGCATACAGCTCCTCAAGGTGCTCCACGGTGAACCGCTTCGACACGCCGATGCCCACGGTAATCTGCTCCGGCCGCCCGTTCATGGCATACACGTCGGAGAAGTTCACCACAGCGGCTTTGTAGCCTAAGTGCTTCAGCGGCACGTAGGTCAGGTCGAAGTGCACGCCTTCGAGCAGGAGGTCGGTGGTGACGAGCTTCACCAGCCCGCCGCCGGCATCGATTACGGCGCAATCGTCGCCCACGCCTTTGAGCGTCGTGGCGTTTACTGTGGGGAGCTCGCGGGTGAGGCGCTCTATGAGGCCAAACTCGCCCAGCTGGGCTATTTCCGTTTCTTTATGTTCCATGAGGGGCTATATATAATAAGGTGTAATATTGATGAAGGGACACGGCTCGCTGTCGTCAAGCAAGAGGACACGGCAAGCCGTGTCCCTATGGTTATGCTGTTGATGTAGAGGGTGTTATCCTACTTTGGCGAGGAGACCTTTGATGATGGCGGTCATCTTGGGCTGGGCGATGCCGGCAGCGGCCTGCACCTCTTCGTGCGACACTTTCTCAACGACAAAGCCGCCGAGGTCGGTGATTACCGACACGCCGAAGACGTTCATACCTCCGTGGCGAGCCACAATCACTTCAGGCACGGTGCTCATACCCACTGCGTCGCCGCCTATGGTAGCGAAGTAACGGTATTCGGCCGGAGTCTCGAATGTGGGGCCCGAGGTGCCTACGTACACACCTTCCACCACGCGGATATTCTGCTCGGCGGCGATGCGCTTGGCTTCGGCGATAAGCTCGAGCGAATAAGGCTCGCTCATCTCGGGGAAACGCGGGCCGAGCTCGTTGTAGTTCTTGCCGCGCAGCGGGTGCTCGGGGAAGAGGTTGATGTGGTCGGTGATGATCATCACGTCGCCCACCTTGAAGTCGCGGTTCATACCGCCCGAGGCGTTGGATACGAAGAGGGTCTCGATGCCGAGGGCTTTCATCACGCGCACGGGGAAGGTTACGTCCTTCATCGAGTAGCCTTCATAGTAGTGGAAGCGGCCCTGCATAGCGAGTACGCGCTTGCCGGCGAGGGTGCCGAAGATGAGCTTCCCGGCGTGGCCTTCTACGGTCGATACGGGGAAGTTGGGAATCTCTTGATAGGGAATTTCGAGCTTGCCGGAGATCTCGTCGGCGAGCTGGCCGAGGCCGGTGCCGAGGATGATGGCCACCTTGGGCATCTCCGTCACTTTGCCGCGTATGAAGTCGGCGGTCTGTTTAATCTTTTCGAGCATGATACTGATTGTTTTAAGGTTAATATATTAGGTTTGGGTTGTTATCGGTTGTCGTTACTCTTGGGCGTGGCGGCGGCGCGGCGCTGCTTCGAGAGGGGTATCTCGCGCAGGTGCTTGTAGAACCCTTCGGAGAAGTCGTCGTTGAGATAGGGAATAAACTCCACGTGGATAGGCAGGTAGAACACCTTGTTCTTGAGCTCCTGCGGGAAGTAGGGGTTGTTGACCATACGCACGGCGTCCTTCTCGGTGGTGATGATAATCTTGCGGCGGCCTTTAAGCTCGTTGAACTTGGAGGTGATGAAGTCGAAGTCGCTGCGCACGAAGTTGTAATGGTCGGGGAAGCGTATCGACTTCACCGTGGCTTGGTAGTTGTTGCGCAAGTGGCGGGTGAAGGGCTTGGGGTGAGCAATGCCGGTGATGGTCATAAAGGTGTCGTCGGCCGTGAAGTCGCTCAGGCGGGGCGCTTCCTCGACGAAGTCGGAGAAGAGCGGCACGAGGCTGCCGTATTGGTAGCGCGAGAAGTAGAGCCCTTGCGAGGGGTAGAGGTTGAGGTTGTTCTTCACGAGGCGGAAGTCGATGGGGTTGATGGTCTCGGGGCACTTGGTGACCACGATGATGGAGGCTCGCCTGAGGGCGTCGATCGATTCGCGCAGGCGGCCGTAGGGCAGCAGGTGGTCGTCGTAGGGCATATTGCGATATTCCATCAGCACTATCGAGAGGTCGGGCTTCACGTGCCGGTGCTGGAACCCGTCGTCGAGGATTATCATATTGATGTCGGGGTAGAGCCGGCGCAGCTCGCGGATGCCGAAGGCGCGGTCTTCGCTCACTGCCAGGCGTATGCGGCCGTGGAATTTGTTGAAGATCTGATACGGCTCGTCGCCTATGTCGTTGGGCGTCGATTTATCGGTGGCGAGGATAAACCCTTTGGTGGAGCGCTTGTAGCCGCGGCTGATGACGCCTATATTGTACTGCGTGGAGAGCTTGGCCACGATGTACTCCACGTGAGGGGTCTTGCCCGTGCCGCCCACGGCGATGTTGCCCACCACGATTACGGGAATCTCAAATTCGTGCTGCTTGAGCAGCCCCCAGTCGAACAGCTTATTGCGCAGCCAAGTCCCGGCTCCGTAGAACCAGGAGAAGAACCTGAACAGGTAGTCGCGCAGGGTTGTCGCTGTGCCGTTGACTGTCATAACTGCTTCGCTACGATGTGTTTTGACGAGGTTAGAGCTCTACGTTGATGAAGGCGCGGGCTTGCACGGGGTAGAGGCCAAGCATACGGCGGATGATCTCACTTGATTGATAGAAGAGGGGCATCTCGCTCATCACGGCGTTGCGGGTTTGCATCGTCATATATGATGTGAAGAAGCCTTTGATGTCGGGCGTGGTCTTGGGCTGATACTCGAGGGAGTAGTCTTCCAGCTTGGCTTTCTCGGCCACCCAGGCGATAGCGTCGGAGAGGTCGCCGAGCTCGTCCACGAGGCCTATCTTGAGGGCAGTGCGGCCGTCCCACACTCGTCCTTCGGCAATGGCCTTGATGCTGTCCTGGCTCACGTGGCGACCCTGGGCGCAGCGGCGGGTGAAGAGGTCGTAGCCTTTCTCAACCATACGCTGCATCTGCTGGGCTTGCATCGGGGTCATCGCCTTAGTGATGGAGGGGAAGTTGGGGTTCTGGTTGGTGCCCACTTCGTCGATGTTGATTCCTATGTCGGCCACGAGCTTCTCCACGTTGGGGACCATACCGAAGATGCCTATCGAGCCGGTGAGGGTGGTAGGCTCGGCAAAGATGCGGTCGGCGCCACTCGAGATGTAGTAGCCGCCGGAGGCCGCGTAGTTGCCCATCGACACGGCGTAGGGCTTGCCGGTCTTCTTGAAGTCTTCGAGGGCGGCCCATATCTGCTCGGAGTCGAAGGCGCTGCCGCCGGGCGAGTTCACGCGCATCACGAGGCCTTTCACGTCCTTGTCGCCGGCCGCGGTGATGATGGCTTCGGTAAGCTCGGTGGCGTCGATAGCGTCGGGGGTGCCGGCTTCAATGTCGCCGTCGGCGTAGAGCACGGTGATGCGCTCGCTCGCGCTACCGTTGGTCAGAGTGGAGGCGTACTGCCGCATACCCACGAAGCGCAGCGGCTTATCCTCGTCCACGTCGGTCAGCTCTTTGAGCTTGCGCACCATCTCGAAGCCGTAGCACGTGGCGTCCACGAGCTTGTTCTTCAGCAGGTAGTCGGTGGGCTTGGTGTAGGTGATGCTATCGGTGAGCTGGTTGAGCTGCTCCACGCTGATGCCGCGCGACTTGGAGATCTGCTCGGTGAGCGTGCTCCAGATGCTGCCCATATAGGCCATCGTCTGCTCTTTATTTGCATCGCTCATGTGGGGGAGCATAAACGGCTCCACAGCGCTCTTGAAGGTGCCCACCTTGAAAATCTGCATCTCCACGCCCACCTTGTCGAGCAACGTCTTGAAGTGTGGTATGGCTGATGACAGGCCGTGCAGGTCGAGCGAGCCTTCGGGGTTGATGAAGATGCTGTCGGCCACGGAGGCGATGTAGTAGTCGCTCTGGGTATAGGTGTCGGCGTAGGCATACACCCACTTGCCGCTGTTGGCTTTGAAATCTTCGATGGCGCGGCGTATCTCTATCGACGAGGCGAGGCCGGCGGCGGCGCCGCGGCAGTCGATGAAGAGGCCTTCGATGCGGTCGTTGTCCTCAGCGTCGTAGATGGCGTCGATCACGTCGCGTAGCAGCGGCGTCTGCTCCACGCCGTAGAACATCGACATCAGCTCGTCGTTCGATGCGGCTTTCTCGGGTATCGTGCCTTCGAGCGTAAGGCGAAGTATCGACTTCTTCTCTATCTTCGACGGCTGCTGACCGCTGATGAAGCTTTCCGACATCCCTGCGATGCCGGCCATTACAAATGCTCCGATGATGATGGCAAAGAGCACCAGGCCCACTATCGAGCCTACACAAGCGCCTAATGCCGATGACCAAAAGTTCTTCATTTCTAAAATCGTTGTAAGATATTTGTACTACAATTTCGGTTGTTTCCTATTTAATTTACAAAGATATGAATAAAGGAGGGAATTTCAACATTTCCCTCCTTGATTTTTTTCAAAATTTCGGGTAGTTTGGGCCAAAAACCTGCCCGGCCGCTCCTCTTACCGCTCTATGCCGGCCTCGTCGGGGTGCTGAAGAGCGTATTTCTGCACGGTGCGGAAGAGGTCGGTGGCGAAGACAAACTCTTCGAGCGCCTTATTGCCCGAGGTGTAAATCTGGTGCATATTGCCCGTCCAGTCACACGACCCGCGGTTGATGAAGGCAATGCTCTCGCCGATGCCGAGCACAGAGTTCATATCGTGGGTGTTGATCACGGTGGTGATGCCGTACTCGTGGGTGATGTCGCTCAGCAGCTCATCGATGAGGATTGAGGTGCGGGGGTCGAGGCCGGAGTTGGGCTCGTCGCAGAAGAGGTATTTGGGGTTGAGGGCGATGGCGCGCGCGATGGCCACTCGCTTCTGCATACCGCCGCTCAGCTCCGAGGGGTATTTCCCCTCGGCGCCTTTGAGGTTGACGCGCTCGATGCAGAACATCGCGCGGTCGCGCATCTCGGCCTTGCTCATCTTGGAGAACATCACCAGCGGAAACATCACGTTGCCCAGCACGGTTTCGGAGTCGAAGAGCGCCGAGCCTTGGAAGAGCATTCCTATCTCCTTGCGCAGCTCCTTAATCTGGTGGCGGTTCATCGCCAGGAGGTCGCGCCCGTCGAAGAGTATCTCGCCCTCCTCGGGCCGGTGAAGCCCCACAAGGCTCTTCATCAGCACCGTCTTGCCCGAGCCGCTCTGCCCTATGATGAGGTTGGTGATGCCGGCCTGAAAGGTGGTGGTGACGTGGTGGAGAATCTCCACACCGTCGAACGACTTGACTACATTTCTTACCTCTATCATTGCAGCAACACTTTAGTGAGAATAACGTCGGCCAGCAGAATCATAATGCTTGAGGTCACCACGGCCTTGGTGCTCGCTTTGCCCACCTCGAGGGCGCCGCCGCTTACGTGGTAGCCGTAGAACGACGCGATGCTCGCTATCAGGAACGCGAAGAACAGCGACTTTATAAGCCCGTACCACACGTACCACTCCACAAACATAGCCTGAATGCCATATACATAGGTCGATGGCTGAATCACGCCCGTAATCACCGAAATCAGGTAGCCGCCAAGCAGGCCGGTCGACATACTGAAAATCACCAGCACCGGAATGAACGACACCATCGCCAGCATCTTGGGCATCACCAGGTAATTGGCTGAGTTCACGCCCATTATCTCGAGAGCGTCAATCTGCTCGGTAACGCGCATAGTGCCTATCTCCGACGCTATGTTCGACCCCACCTTGCCGGCCAGAATCAGACACATAATCGACGATGAGAACTCCAGCAGTATCACCTCGCGCGTGGCAAGGCCCACGGTGTAGCGCGGCATCAGCGGCGACGTGGTGTTGAGCTGCATCTGGATGGCACACACCGCGCCTATGAAGATCGAAATCACGATCACCACCGGTATCGAATCCACGCCGAGCTTCATTATCTCGGCTACGTAGCGCTTGAAAAACACTCCCCACTTCTCAGGGATGGCGATTGTCCGCTTGATAAAGAGGGCAAATTTGCCTAAGGTGCTTAATGACTCGGTAAGTAACATCTATAAGTAAGAACTGATAGGTTTTAGAGTGCAAAGATAACAAATCATCGGCAATTCCCGAAATATTTTGCGAAAACGCCCCCGCCGCCTTTTTATGACCATAGGTTGACGGCTTTGTCCAGTCACACGGATAGCTATCGGAGTGTCAACGCTCGGGGAGAGAAACCTCTGCGAGGTCGTCGGCGAGGGTGCCGCCAGGCGAGCGATGAGTGTAGCGGGTGGAAGATGAAAAAGCCGCTCGGCTTATCGCTGAGCGGCTTGATGTTGCCTTGGAAGGATTCGAACCCTCACAAACGGAACCAGAATCCGGTGTGCTACCGTTACACCACAAGGCAATTAGCATCCTCTTCCGGAATTGCGCTGCAAAGTTAAGCCTAATATTTTAAATGTGCAACAAAAGTGGTAAATTATTTTTCAGTTTCGCTTGTCGGCGCTGTCGAATCGGTGGCGGCATCGCGCAGATGGGCGGGCAAGGCGCTCTGTATGTCGCTGTAACTCTGGCGCATAGCCTCGGCGAGGCCTTCGTGGGTGCCGTCGAGATGTATCGGCTTGTGGATTGTCAGGCGTATGGTGCCGGGGTTGATGCTATAGCCTGAGCGAGGCATCACGTCGAAGGCGCCGTCGATGGTGATGGGCACGATGGGAAGCTGAAAATCAGCGGCAAGCTTGAAGGCGCCACGCTTGAAGGGGCGCATACGGCCGTCCCAAGTGCGCGAACCTTCGGGGAACACCACGATTGAGGTGCCGTCCTTGAGGCGGCTCTTGGCCACGTCCATAGTGTGCTTCACCTGCTTGGCCGAGGAGCGGTCCACCTTGATGTGGCCGGCGGCATGGCAGGCCCAGCCCACAAACGGGATGTTGAACAGGCTTTTCTTCATCATCCAGAGGAAGCCGTGGGGCAGATAGCCGTAGATGGCGAAGATGTCGTAGGCTCCCTGGTGATTGGCCACGAAGACGTAGGAGGTGCGGGTGTCGATGTTCTCGCGGCCGTCGAGCGTCACTTTAACAAACATAATGCGGCACCAGAGGCGCGCCCAGAGCTTGGGAGGCGTGTGGGCAGCCCAGCGCCGGGCGCCGAGCAGCGAGGCGATAATCACGGTGACCGACACCAATATCGTGGCCACCAGCATTATGGGTGCAGCTATGCACCACTGATACATTCTTAGCAGAGGTTTCATTGCCGTAGGAGCTGCCTGAGGTGGTTATTTCGATTCGTCGGCGCCGGGAGCTATGAGCTTGTAGCCCTTGCCGTGGATGTTGATGATCTCTACGGCCGGGTCGTCGCGCAGGTGCTTGCGCAGCTTGGTGATGTACACGTCCATAGAGCGGGCGTTGAAGTAGTTGTCGTCGATCCAGATGGTCTTGAGGGCGTAGTTGCGCTCCAGGATTTGGTTGGCGTGGGCGCAGAGTAGGCTGAGCAGCTCGGCCTCTTTGGTGGTGAGCTTGGTCGATTTGTCGTCGATGAGGAGCACCTGTTTCTGGGTGTCGAAGGTGAAACGGCCTATGCGATACATAGTAATCTCCTTGTCGCGGTTGCCCTTGACGCGCCGCAGGATAGCTTCAATGCGGAACACCAGTTCTTCCATCGAGAACGGCTTGGTGATGTAGTCGTCGGCGCCGATTTTGAAACCCTCGAGGATATCCTCTTTGAGCGACTTGGCGGTGAGGAAGATGATGGGCACTTCGGCATTGACGGTGCGGATGTCCTGGGCGAGGGTGAACCCGTCTTTCTTGGGCATCATCACGTCGAGCACGCAGATGTTGTACTTCCCTTTGAGGAAGGTCTTGTAGCCTATCTCGCCGTCGGGGCAGAGGTCGGCGATGTAGCCTTTGGCTTGCAGATACTCGCGGAGGAGCATTCCGAGGTTCTCGTCGTCTTCGCAGAGCAGGATACGATGTCGTTCGTCCATAGTTGTTTCAGTTTATTAAGGGTAGAGTAATTATGAATTCGGAGCCTTTGCCCGGCTCGCTATCGACAGTGATGCTGCCATTGAGCTGGGTGATGATTTTCTTGACGTAGGCGAGGCCGAGGCCGAAACCTTTCACGTCGTGGCGGTTGCCGGTGGATACGCGGTAGAAGCGGTCGAAGATGCGCTTGAGGTCTTCGCGCTTGATGCCGATGCCGTTGTCGGCGATGGCGATGCGGATGTGGCCTTCGTCGGGGTTGCTCGTGGCAACGGTAAGCTCAGGCGCCACGTCCTCACGCCGATATTTCACGGCGTTGTCGAGTAGGTTGAACACCACGTTGGTGAAGTGCATCTCGTCGATGTTGACGATGGTGTTGTCGGCCGCAAGGTCGGTCGAGAGCTTGCCGCCGAATTTCTCCACCTTAATCTTATAGGTGTGGACCACCTGCTCGATGATGTTGTTGACGTCGGCCTCTTGCAGGCGGAGCGTCGATTGCGAGCGGTCGAACATCGACATCTGGAGCACCTTCTCCACCTGGAAGCGCAGGCGCTTGGTCTCGTCGTTGATGACCGTGGAGATGTGCTGCATCATCGTGGGACTTTTCCTTACGCTCTCATCGTTGAGCATCTGCGACGCCAGCGAGATGGTCGAAATCGGGGTCTTGAACTCGTGGGTCATATTGTTGATGAAGTCGTTGCGCATCTCGGTAATCTTCTTCTGGCGGAACGCGATGATAATCGTCACCACAAACACGATGAGAAGGATGAGCGAGAAGGCAAACGACGGTATCATAAACTTCACCGACGAGAAGATGTATTTGTTCTTGGTGGGGAAATATACATTAAGGTAATACACGCGGTTGCTCACGTCGCTGGGGAAGAGCGCCTGCTTGTAGATGGCGTCGGTGGCGGAAGCGTCGAATCCTTCGGCCTCATATACGGCCGCGCCCATACGGTTGGTGACCGAGAAGCTGAAGGGGAGGCCGATGCCGTTGTTGTCGAGCTCGTAGGCGATGTATTTGCGGATGGTGGCCGAGTCGGCGCGCTCGGTGATGGGTCGGTCGCTCGACTGGCTGATGAGGTCGAGCACCACCTCGTTGAGCAGCCCTTTCTGGTAGATGTACTGGCCGCGCAGGGCATCCTGGAAGCGGCGGTAGTTCTGGTCGATGCCGCGGCTCGACACGTCGGCGCCCACGCCCGCATCGCCTTTGCTCACGATGCGATAGCGGCGGTTGCTGCCCTTCGACGAGAACGAGTAGGTGCTGTCCTGCACCGAGAGGTTTAGCTCCGGGCTTTGGGTGGCACCGAGGTCGGCATAGATGCCCATCGACTCCAGGTTCTTCTGCAGGAAGAAGCGGGTCTCGTCCTGCTCCAGCGACTTCGACACGTCGTAGAGGCTGCGCTTCACCATCTCGGCAAACTGTTCGTTGCGCATGCGCACCATATTCTCCATATACATAATCTGTACGTAGAGCAACCCGCCGAAAGCCATTGCCATCACCGCGGTTATGAGCCATATAAACGATTTACGCATCTTGCAATGTTAATTTCTCGCCAAAATTAACGAAA
>CAMHGU010000068.1 GCA_946184715.1 uncultured bacterium
ATGGAAAAGATAACGATAAATAATGCGCTGCCGCGGGTGTTTGCCGGGCGCGAGGCCACGGCAAGCGAGGTGTGGGAGCAGCCGCAGGTGGAGCTTCATCGCGGCAAGTTCTACATCATCAGCGCCGAGAGCGGCACCGGCAAGTCGTCGCTGTGCAGCTACATTTACGGGTTTCGCACCGACTATTCGGGTCGCATAGCGATGGACGACACCGACGTGAGCACATTCACGGTGGCGCAGTGGTGCGACGTGCGCCGGTCGCACATCTCTTATCTGCCGCAGGACCTGAAGCTCTTTGCCGAGCTTACCGCGCTGGAGAATGTGCAGCTTAAGAACAGGCTGTCGCATCATAAGAGTGAGAAGGAGATTACCGAGCTCTTCGGCCTACTGGGCATCGCCGATAAGCTCCACCAGCCTTGCGGCAAGCTGTCGATAGGTCAGCAGCAGCGCGTGGCTATCATACGCGCACTCTGCCAGCCGTGCGACTTCTACCTGCTCGATGAGCCGGTGAGCCACCTCGATGAGGGCAACAACCGCCTCGTGAGCGGACTGTTCACCGATGAGGCCCGCCGCCAGGGCGCCGGTATCATCGCCACCTCAGTGGGCAATCACCTTCTTATTAATGCCGATAAAACGCTGAAGCTATGAAAGGTAAGGGACTAATGTGGCGCTTACTGCGCAAGAATATCAGCGCCGGCCAGATGATAGGGTTCGCGCTCGCCAATCTGGTGGGACTCGCCATCGTGGTCATCGCCATCCAGTTTTACACCGATGTGAAGCCGGTGTTCTCGGGCGAGGATAGCTTCCTGCGCAAGGACTTTATGATAATCACCAAACACGTGGAGGGCATCGGCTCTCTGCTTGGCGACCGTGCGGAGTTCAGCGACGAGGCAATCTCGGAGCTTGAGGCGCAGCCGTGGGTACGCCGTGTGGGGCGCTTCGCCACGTCCGACTTCGGCATCGACGCCTACTTCGGTGCCGGCGGCTCCCACACCCTGCGCACCCAGTTCTTCTTCGAGTCGATACCCGACGAGTTTATCGACGTCAAGGCCACCGGGTGGGGCTTCGACCCCGCTCAGCAGGTGGTGCCGATAATAATGTCGAAGGATTATCTGTCGCTCTACAACTTCGGCTTCGCGCAGACGCAAGGGATGCCTCAGGTGAGCGAAGCCACCATCGGCTCGGTGCCCATCACCTTCCGCTTCAGCGGCAACGGCCACGATGAGATAATGCGCGGACGCATCGTGGGGTTCTCCAATCGTTTGAACACCATCATCGTGCCCTACGACTTTATGCGATGGGCCAATGAGCGCTACTCCACCGGCCAATTCAAGAGCCCGGCGCGCCTGATAGTGGAGGTGAGCAACCCCGGCGACCCGGCAGTTGACAGCTTTATGAAATCGCACTCCTACGAGATAGCCGGCGACAAGGCCGACAGCAACCGCGCAGCCTATTTCCTCACCGTAGTCACCACTATCGTGATTGCAGTAGGGGTGATAATCAGCGCGTTGGCATTCTTCGTGCTGCTGCTGTCGATACACTTGCTGCTCCAGAAGAACAGCGAGAAGCTGCAGAACCTGCTGCTGCTGGGCTATTCGCCCTCGGAGGTGGCGCGGCCCTACGTCAAGATGGTGCTGATTATCAATGCCACGATACTGGTGGCCGCCGTGGCGCTGATGCTCATAGCGCGGTGGCGCTATATCGGCACGCTGCAGGCTATCGGCATCGAGGGCGGCACACTCGCCTGGTCGCTTATGGCCGCCGCGGTAATCATAGGCGCCATCACTGCCGGCAATGTGGTGGCCATTCGCCGGCGTGTGTCGGCGCTTTGGCACGGATAACCCTTTTTAGTAACTTTGCAATATCAATAACAGAATAATACAGATACATTATGGCTAATACCCGCAACGTAAGGGTGCGTTTCGCACCATCGCCCACAGGTCCGCTCCACATCGGTGGCGTGCGCACCGCGCTTTATAACTACCTCTTCGCTCGCCAGAATGGCGGCACTATGATACTCCGCATCGAAGATACCGACAGCAACCGCTTTGTGCCCGGCGCCGAGGATTATATCAACGAAGCCCTGGCCTGGCTCGGTATCGGGATTGACGAGGGAGTGCGCGAAGGTGGCGATTTCGGGCCCTACAAGCAGTCGGAGCGCCGCGACATCTATCGCCGCTACGTGAAGCAACTGCTCGACTCCGGGCGCGCCTACTACGCCTTCGACACCCCCGAGGAGCTTGAGGCCAAGCGCAAGGAAGTGCCTAATTTCCAATACGATGCCTCCACGCGCCTGTCGATGCGCAACTCGCTCTCGCTGGGCCTTGACGAGGCCCGCAAGCTCATCGACGCCGGAGAGAAATATGTGGTGCGATTTCTCGTGGAGCCCAATCGCGATGTCACGGTCCACGACCTCATACGCGGCGATGTGGTCATCAACTCCAAGATTATCGACGACAAGGTGCTGTACAAGAGTGCCGACGACCTTCCCACCTATCACCTTGCCAACATCGTCGATGACCACCTGATGGAGGTGAGCCACGTGATACGCGGCGAGGAGTGGCTGCCCAGCGCGCCGCTCCACGTGCTGCTTTACGAGGCTTTCGGCTGGACCGACACTATGCCCGCCTTCGTGCACCTGCCGCTGCTGCTCAAGCCCGATGGTAAAGGCAAGCTCTCGAAGCGCGACGGCGACCGCCTCGGCTTCCCGGTGTTCCCGCTCGAATGGCACGACCCCAAGAGCGGCGATGTCTCCTCAGGGTATCGCGAGGCCGGTTATCTGCCCGAAGCTGTGGTCAATTTCCTCGCTCTCCTCGGCTGGAACCCCGGCGATGACCGCGAGATTCTCTCGATTGATGAGCTGATACAGCTCTTCTCCTTCGAGCACTGCTCGCGCGCCGGAGCCAAATTCGATTTCGAGAAAGGCAAGTGGTTCAACCATCAGTATCTTCTGGCCAAGCCTGATGAGGAGCTGGCCGAGTTGTTTAAGCCCATCCTCGCTGCCCACGGCGTAGAGGTGGCCCGCTTCAGCGACGAGTATATCGCCCGCGCGGTGGGTCTGGTCAAGAGCCGCATATCATTCGTAGGCGACCTCTGGGAGCAAGCCGGCTTCTTCTTCGTGGCCCCCACGGAGTACAGCCCGAAGGATATCCGCAAGCGTTGGAAAGAGGACACTCCGGCCATTATGACGCAGCTTATCGACGTGGTCAACGGCCTTGAGGATATGACCTCGAAAGCCGCTGAGGACGTGGTGCTCAAGTGGATCAGCGACAACGGCTACCACCTGGGCAACGTGATGAACGCTTTCCGCCTGACGGTGGTGGGCGAATGTCGCGGCCCGCATATGTTCGACATCACCGAGCTGATGGGCAAGGAGGAGACAATAGCCCGCATCAAGCGCGGTATCGAAAATATCAAGTGTGAAGAGTAAGCGTCACATCCTTTTGGCTGCGATGCTGCTCGTGCTGGCAATGCCGGCCGTGGCGCAGCGCTTCGAGTGGGGCGCCGATGCGCGTATCGTGCTCGACAATCGCGAAGGTTCCGACCGCTACACCGCCACGCGCACCACTCTGCAGTCGCAGCTGGCGGCTGAGGTGGGCGTGTCGTTTATCGACGGGCAGCACCGACTGATGGCCGGCGGCGTGTGGACGCAACCCTTTGTCAACAACTTTAAGGAGGGTCGTCTCGCCCCCACGATCTACTATCGCTACTCATCGCCTAAGCTTAGCGGCTCGCTGGGCTTGCTGCCACGCGCTCAGCTGCTGCGCAAGCCGGCCTCGTTTGTGTGGAGCGACTCCATCAACTACGCCGATGCCAACATCCGCGGCTTTCTCGTGCAATATCAGGGCACGACGGGCTTCGGCGAGCTGTGGCTCGACTGGCGCGGAATGCAGTCGCGCGAGCGGCGCGAAGCCTTTGCGGTGGTGGGGCAGGGCGAGTGGCGCTTCGCCGGCCCGTGGCTCATAGGCGGCACGGCGTTGCTCAATCATTTCGCGACCACTCAGCCTCACGACGCGAGCCAGGGCGTGTGTGAAAACTATATCCTCAATCCGGTGGTGGGCGTGGAGCTGGGCTCCTATGTGCCGCTCGACTCGCTCTCGGTGAGGGTGGGGTGCTTGGCGAGCTTCTCGCGCGACCGCAGCGTGCAGGTGCGCCGTAACGCCGTGGGCGCCTGGCTCGATGTGGCGGCGCAGTGGCGGTGGCTCTCGCTTAAGAATACGCTCTATGCCGGCGGCCGCCCGTTCCCGTTCTACGGCAAGTACGGCTCTCTCTATAATGAGGGCGAACCGTATTATGCCGCCAAATTCTACAACCGTACCACCATCAGTGCCGATATCGTGCGCAATCAGGTAATCAACCTTCGGGCCTCAATCGACCTCAACGCTGCGAGCCACGCCTTCACTTGGTATCAGCGCGTGACCCTCCGCGTGGCTTTCGACTCGGGCAAGTGGCGCAGCCGCTCCGGCATCAAGGGTAAGCCGTATCTTATCAATCGCTATTGAAATGAACCTACTATATAATCTTGGTATCAAGCTCTATGCCTGCGGCGTCAAGATAGCCGCCGCGGCCGGCAACGGCAAAGCGCGGCTGATGACCGAAGGACACAAGCGAGTGCTCGGCGACTTGGCAACGTTGCCGGCCGACGCCCGGCCTATCTGGGTACATGCCGCCTCGCTCGGCGAGTTTGAGCAGGGCCGCCCGCTGATAGAGCGCATACGCCGGGAGCTGCCCGGCCGCCCGGTGCTGCTCACCTTCTTCTCGCCTTCGGGCTACGAGGTGCGCAAGGGCTACGACAAGGCCGATGTGGTGACCTATCTGCCGCTCGACACCCCGGCACGGGTGCGCCGCTTCCTCGATGCCGCGCGCCCCTCGATGGCTATTATGGTCAAATACGAGTTCTGGGGCAACTACCTGCAAGAGCTGCGCCGCCGCGCCATTCCCACCTATCTCATTTCGGCGATATTCCGGCCCGAGCAGGCGTTTTTCAAGCCGTGGGGCGGCACGTTCCGTTCGATGCTGCGCTGCTACACCCACATCTTCGTGCAGGACGACAATTCGCGCAAGCTGTTGCACGGCGTGGGGTGCGACAATGTAACCGTGGCCGGCGACACCCGCTTCGACCGTGTCACCGACATTATGCGCGCCGCGCGCGATTTCCCCGACCTGCGCGAGTTTGCCGCATCGCAGCCCACCCTGCTGATGGGCAGCTCGTGGCCGGCCGATGAGGACGTGGTGATTCCCTATTTCAACGCCCACGCTGATGTAATGCGCCTGATTATCGCGCCCCACGAGTTCGACGAAGAACGGCTGCGCGCGCTCATCGACCGCATCGACGGCAAGGCTGTGCGCTATAGCCGTGTGGCTCAGGGGCTTGACGATATTGCCGATGCCCGCTGCGTGATTATCGATAGCTTCGGCATCTTGTCGTCGTGCTATCGCTACGCCGCTATCGCCTATGTGGGCGGTGGCTTCGGCGCCGGCATTCACAACATCAACGAGGCCGCGGTTTACGGCATTCCGGTGCTCTTCGGCCCGCGCCACGACAAGTTTAAGGAGGCTACCGACCTCATAGCCTGCGGCGGAGCCTTTGAGGTGACTTCGGCCCAATCGCTCGCCGAGCGGCTCAGCCGCCTGCTCTCCGACGATGCTGCCCGCGCAGCTGCCGGCGCTGCCGCCGGTGCCTACGTCAACTCCTGCCTCGGCGCCACCGACCGCATCTTCAGCGCCATCTTCCCCCGATAACCGCCATCAGCGGCCCCTTCCCGTTCTCAGATAATCCCTATTACTCCCATTTCTCCTATTGCTCCCATCGTAGAATAAATGAAGAAAAGGTGGCTGAGGAGTGGCTGCAATCTCGCTGAAAATGCTTAACTTTGCGTAATTTTCGATACGAAGAAATCTAATCAATCTCTTTTATTAACTTAATTATCTATCAATGAAAAAGTTACTAAGCGTTGTGCTTGCACTGATAAGCATCTGGAGCGCGGCTTATGCCGTGCCGGCTTTGCGCAAGCCTACGACCGTGACCCAGAGCGACGGCTCGCGGGTGACGGTGACTATGGTGGGCGATGAGTGGCATCACACCCTCATCACCCGCGACGGCAAACCCGTGGCTGTCGGTACCGATGGCGACCTCTACTATCGCACCGCCGATGGCATAACCACGGTTCGTGCCCACGAAACGGGCGACCGCAGCGATGCCGAGCGCGCATTCCTCTCGCAGAACGCGAGCAAAATGACCCGTGAGGCACTCGTGGCCAATAGCCCCCGCGCTAAGGCTCGCGCCAAGTCGCCTTTGAAGGTGGGTAGCACCCAGGTGCCCACCTCCGGCACTCCCAAAGTGCCCATTATCCTTGTGGAATACAGCGACAAGAAGATGTCGAATAGCAAGGCTACCTTTGTGTCGCAATACACGAGCGGCTCCACCAGCGCCTATCAGTATTTTTACGACCAGAGCAACGGCCTCTATCGCCCGCAATTCGATGTGTACGGTATTTACACCCTCACCAAGAGCCGCGCCACCTATGGCGGCAACGATAGCGGCGGCAACGATAAAGGCGTTGGGACAATGGTGGCCGATGCCATCAAAGCCGCCGGCAACGACATCGACTGGTCGCAATATGACAATGACGGCGATGGCGCTGCCGATGTGTGCATCGTGGTGTATGCCGGTGTGGGCGAATCGCAGGCCTATGGGATTGTGCCTAATGCCGTATGGCCTTGCCAGTGGGACCTCACCAGCAGCGACTATGGCTCCACTATCACTCGCAACAGTACCACAATCAGCAAGTTCGCCGTATTCAATGAGATTAACGGCGATGACGACGATAGTACTATTATCGATGGCGTAGGGACGTTCTGCCACGAGTTCAGCCATTGCCTCGGGCTCCCCGACTTCTACGATGTGGATTATACCAACGATTACGGCTACTACGCCGTGGGTTACTGGTCGCTGATGTGCTCCGGTTGCTACAACAATAACGGCTATACCCCGATAGGTTACAGCGCCTACGAGAAGAACTTTATGGGCTGGATCGACCTTCTCAACCCTACCGTCAACACCCAGTACACTCTGCCGGCACTCAACCAGAAGCAGGCATCGACCGATGTGGCCTACAAAATCACCAGTCCTCTCAACGCCAACGAGTACTACGTGCTCGAGAACCGCGCCAAGCAGGGTTGGGACGCCTATATTGCCGATGAGGGTATGATGGTGACACGCGTCACTTATGTGGCCAGCCGCTGGAACAGTAACGAGGTCAATAATCAATCTACCCAGTTGTTTACAATCATTCCCGCCAACAACTTCGCGACATCTTCTATCCCTACCGACAACGTTGACGAGAGCGAGCATCTCTTCGGTCAGACTAATCACGAGCTGACCGACAGCTCAACGCCGGCCGCTCGTCTCTATATGACCAAGAGCGGCAGCATCAACGCCGGCGGCTCCGGCTATATGGAGCAGCCCCTTACCGACATACAATGGAACAGCAGCAGCAAGGATGTCACCTTCTGGTATATGAAGGGCACCTCGACGCTGGACGCTCCCGTGGCTACCGCCGCTACGGCAGTGGCAGCCAACGGCTTCACCGCCAACTGGAACGCCGTGGCCGATGCCGCAAGCTACGACCTCCACGTGCTTGAGCAAGGCGCTGCCGGTGCCACTACCGCTGTAACCTTCACTCCGGGCACCGTCAACGGCACTGCCTCGGGCACTACCCAAGGCGAAGACTCGATGACCTCGGGCGATGTCACAGTTGCTACGACAAAGGGTCAGTTTGGCCGCACTTCCGAATATCGGCTCTATAATGGTGGCGAGCTCACTATCTCGTCGGCTGCCGGCGACATCACCAAGATTGAATTTACAGCGCAAAGCGGTTACAGTGTCGCCAATATCACCGGCGATGGCATCTCTAATGGTGTGTGGGAAGGTAATGCTTCCACTGTGACCTTTGCGGTTGAGAATGCTCAGGTGCGCCTGTCGTCGATTGTCGTGACTATAGGAGGCGGAGCTACCGAAATCGAAGGCTCGCCCTTTACCACTCAAACTACCACGTATCAAGTGACCGGCCTTGCCGCGTCAACGGCCTACAGCTATTATGTGGTAGCCAACGATGCCGATGGTGCTGCCTCGGCTAAGTCGAACAGTATTGAGGTAACGACCCTCAGCGACGGCACCGAGCCGCAGCCCGAGCTGCCCACCGCTGTAGCTACCGCCGCCACCGCCGTAAGCAACGACCGCTTCACGGCCAACTGGCAGGCCATCGAGAATGCCGCAGCCTATCAGCTCAGCGTCTTTGCCCGCGGCGCCGCCTCGCAAGGCTCGGCCGCCTCGGCCTCCTTCGACCTCTCCGCCGGCACGCTCCCCTCGGGTGTTGAGGCTAATGTCGAGCCTGCCAAGGACAACAACGACCGCGGTTGCTGGTGGAAGAACTCCGGCACTGCTCCCGTGGTGACCGTGGCTCTCCCCGTGCAGGGCGCTACCGTAACGAGTGTGGTTGTAACCGCCTCCACCAACGATGCCGCCACCACTCTCAGTGTAGCCGTGGGTAATACCACCTATGGCAATGCACAGAGCATCGCAAGCGGCCTTACCAATAAGAACCAAGAGTACACCTTCACCGGCAACGCCTCGGGCGATATCGTGATTACCGCTTCCGTGACCAGCGGTAAGGGTGTAGCCATCCGCGGTATCGTGGTCAACTACACCACAGCCGGCGGTCAAGCCGCTACTGTCGAAATCGAAGGCTCGCCATTCACCGTGCAAGGCACTTCGCGCGAAGTCACCGGCCTTGAGGCCTCCACTGCCTACTACTACAATGTGGTGGCTCTTGATGCCGAAGGTGCCGCCGCCTCCAAGGTGTCGAACGACATCAACGTCACCACCACCGCCGCTCCCGTGGTGCCCGCTCCCGAAGCTGCCGTGGCTACCGAGGCTACCGCTGTCACCACATCGTCGTTCGTGGCCAACTGGAACGAGGCTGCCAATGCCGCAAGCTACGACCTCTATGTAGTTCAAGTGGTAGAGACCGAGGCTCCAGCAGTATCGGAAGTGCTCAATGAATCGTTTGCCGAAGTGGACGGTACCGGTGGCGTAGCCGATGATACCGACACCTGGAAGGGCACCGTTGCCAATACCGCTCTCGCCAGCTACGAAGGCTGGACCTTCACCAACGGCTACAAGGGCGCAGGCTGCGTCAAGCTCGGTGCCGGTAAGAAGCAGGGCATAGCCGTGTCGCCCGTGCTCGGTATCGAAGGCAATGCCACCCTCACCTTCCAAGCCGGTGCTTGGAATGGCGACGCTACCACCATCGAAGTGGTCGTAGGCAATGGCGAGCCGCAAGAGGTGACTATCGTCAACAACGCTTATACTGATTGCGAAGTGACACTCACCGGCCTTACCGCCTCCGACGCTGTCACTATCCAAGCCGTCAATGTCTCGGGCAACCGCTTCTTCCTCCGCAACGTAGTGGTTACTGCCGATGGCGGCGAGGGTGGCTCTATCGTTGAGACCGAACTGCCGCTCGAAGGCTACAACCCGCTCAATGTGCAGGGCACATCGCAGCTCGTGGATGGCCTCCAGGCCGGTGGCGCTTACCGCTACTACGTGGTGGCTAAGAACTCCGTAGGCGTGGAAGCCGAGGCTTCCGACGTCATCGACGTGCTGCTCCTCACAGGCAGCAAGGGCGACCTCAACGCTGATGGCTCAGTGGATGGCAACGACGTGTCGATTCTCCTTGAGATGGTTCTCGCAGGTGGCGTCACTGATGCACAACAGGCTGTGGCCGACATCAACGGCGACGGCTCCGTCGATGGCAACGACGTCTCAATCCTCCTCGAGATGGTTCTCTCCGGCGAGTAATCACTATCCAATCTCCCCATAATGCAGAGGCGGCCTCAATCAACGAGGTCGCCTCTGTTATCGTTATCGGTGTGTTGTCAAACGTAAGCATCCGAAAAGGGGCGGATTGGGGGTGGGCGTTGCGTGTTGCGCGTTGCATCGGCCGG
>CAMHGU010000069.1 GCA_946184715.1 uncultured bacterium
TGCTCGTTGTTGTTGACGAGCTGCTCGAGCGTGGAGCCGAAGAAGGAGCTGACGAAGCTCTGGCGATGGTGGGAGCCGGTGTAGATTTCGGTAATGTTGCGCTCGCGCACGGCATTGTTGATGCCTATCACGGCGTTGACGTCGTAGCGGTCGATGATTGAGATGGGGCGCTCGGCGGCGGCCGCGGTGTCGCTGGCGATGCGGAGCACCTGCGTAGCTGTTGTGGCGGTGCGCTTGTCGTCATCGGTGCGCACGCTGATAGCGCTGATGGGCTGGTGGACCTCGCCGCTGTTCATCATCAGTGCCAGCAGGGTGGTGCTGCGGGCATTGAGGTTGTTTGACACCGCCACGAGGGCGTGGCCCGGGCCTTCGGCTTTCTCGGTCGGCTCAATGCCGTGGGCCTGCTGGATGTATTTGAGCTCGCGGGCCGCGGCGCGCTCGGTCACGATGGGGGCTATGGTGCAGGTGATGAGAATCATAAGCACCGTGGCATTGAGCACATCGACGCCGAGGGCGTGGCTACCGTCGGGCAGTATCAGCTCGTAGCCTATCATCGCCACGGCCAGCGCTACGGCAGTGTGGGCGGTGGAGAGCCCTACCAGCAGATTGCGCTCCGAGGTGCGCATCCCATAGATGTACTGCGTGATTGTAGCCGCCAGCCACTTGCTGAAGACGGCCACGAAGAGCATTACGAACGTGACGTAGAGGGTATTGACGTTGCCGAGCACCCGCACATTGATGAGCATTCCCACGCCTATGAGGAAGTAGGGGATAAAGAGGGCATTGCCCACAAACTCTATGCGGTTCATCAGCGGCGACATCGACGGGATAAACCGGTTGAGTACCAATCCGGCGAAGAAGGCGCCGAGCACCGGCTCCATACCGATGAGATTGGCTGCCGCGGCGGCCAAAAACACCATCATCAGCACGTACACAAACTGGCTGATGCCGTCGCTGAAGGTCTTGAAGAACCAGCGGGTGAGGCGCGGATACACATAGAGCACAGCTATGGTATATACCGCCATCAGCCCCAGCAGCTTTATCAGCGCCAAGAGAGAGAACTCCCCTTCGTGGCATATCTCTTCGCTGATGGCCAGCGCGAGGAGCGCACCGATGATGGCCACGATAGTGCCTACGATGGCGATGAGCACGGCGGTGCGCTTCGTAAGCTGGAACTTGGCCACGATGGGATAAGAGATAAGCGTGTGGGCCGCATAGATGGCGGCAATAAGCGAGGCGGCTATCCAGTTGAGTTTCAGAATCCATACCGAGGTCACCAGCCCGAGCCCGAAAGGCACGAAGAAGGTGAGCAGGCCGAAACCTATGCCGCGGTTGAGGGTGCGCCGCAGGTGGAACAGGTCGATTTCCAAGCCTGCCAGAAACATCAGGTAGAGCAGCCCCACCTGCCCGAAAATCTCAAAGCTGCTGTCGCGGGCTATGAGGTTGAATCCAAATGGTCCTATGGCTACCCCGATGACGATTAGCCCCACCACGTGCGGTATCTTGAAGCGTCGCAGCACGATGGGCGTCATCAATATAATGACCAGCACGACGAAGAAAATCAACGTCGGGTCGGTGATAAGCGGGGTAGCCTTAGACAGACTCATTTGATATTATAACGTGTTGATTACTTGAATATTGCGTTACTTCAGGCCGCGCATACGCAGGAGCGCATCGACCTGCGGCTTGTGGCCGCGGAAGCGCTCGAAGAGCACCATCGGGTCCTCGCTGTCGCCGGGCTCGAGGAGGTTGTGGCGGAAGGAGGCGGCAGTAGCCGGGTCGAATACGCCACGCTCTTGGAATAGCCCGAAGGCATCGGCATCAAGCACCTCGCTCCAGAGATAAGTGTAGTAGCCGGCGGCATACTGTGCCGAGCCGAAGATGTGCTTGAAGTAGGGGCTGCGATAGCGGAACTGCACCTCGGCGGGCTTGCTGAGCGTGGCGGCCACGCCGTCTTCAAACGACACGACGTCGATGTCGTGGGTGGGCACCACTTTGTGCCATTCGAGGTCAAGAAGGGCTGCGCCCACAAGCTCGGTGGTGTTGAAGCCGGCGTTGAACTTGTCGGCCTGGTTGAGCTTCTCAATCAGGGCATCGGGGATAGGCTCGCCGGTGATGTAGTGGTGGGCGTACTCCTTGAGGAGCTCGGGTTGGAATGCCCAGTGCTCGCATATCTGCGACGGCATCTCCACGAGGTCGCGATCCACGTTGGTGCCGGCCTGGCCGGGATAGGTGGCGGTGGTGAGCATACCGTGGAGGGCGTGGCCGAACTCGTGGAACATCGTCTCTACCTCATCGATGGTAAGCAGCGAGGGCTGCTCCTTGGTGGGCTTGGTGAAGTTGCCCACGTTGAAGATGATGGGGCGCTCGCTGTGGCCGTTGACGTTGCTCGAGCCTTTAAACTCGCTCATCCAGGCGCCTTGCACTTTGCCGGCGCGGGGGAAGTAGTCGCACATCCACACGGCGAGGTGCTTGCCATCGCGGTCGCGCACGTCATAGACGGTCACGTCGGGGTCGTATTTCGGGGCTTTGGGCATCTCCACGAAGGTGAGTCCGTAGAGTTTGTTGGCCATCAGGAAGATGCCTTTCTTCACGTGCTCCAGCTCGAAGTAGGGGCGCACCTCGTCCTCGCTGATGTCAAATTTCTGCTTCTTCACCTTCTCGGCGTAGTAGTAGTAATCCCACGGCTCGATGGTGATGTTGTCGCCGCGCGCGTCGGCGAGGGCTTGCATATCAGCCACCTCTTCTTTTACTTTGGCAATGGCGGGGCGCCAGAGCTGGAGCAGCAGCTCCTCGGCGTTGGCGAGGGTCTTGGCCATCACATTGTCGAGCTGATAGGCCGCGAAGCTGTCGAAGCCGAGCAGGCGTGCTTTGCGGTAGCGAAGGCGGAGTATTTGGTTGATGACGGCGTTGTTGTTCCAAGCGTTGTCGCCGCTGGCGAGCGAGGTGTAGCCTTCGTACATACGCTGGCGGAGCGAGCGGTTGTCGGCATAGGTGAGCAACGGCAGGCGCGACGGGGCGTGGAGGGTGAACACCCACTTCCCGGTAAGGCCACGCTCGGCAGCCTCCTCGGCGGCAACGCCGATGCTCGACTGCGGCAGCCCGGCAAGGTCGGCCTCGTTGTCAACCACGAGGGTCCACTGGTTGGTCTCTTCGAGGATGTTTTCGGTAAATTTCAGCTCGAGGGTGGAGAGCTCCTGGTTGAGCTCTTTGAGCTGCTCTTTCTGCTCGGCATTGAGCAGCGCGCCTGAGCGCACGAAGTCTTTGTAGTACTTGTCGAGGAGGCGCTCCTGGGCGGTGTTAAGGCCGAGCGAGGCTTTGTTGTCGTAGAGTGTCTTGACGCGGCCGAAGAGGGCGTCGTTCATCATCATCTCGTCGCTGTGGGCCGAGAGCAGGGGGTAGGCCTCTTTGGCGATGGCCTGCATGGCGGCATCGTTATTCGACTCGCTGAGGGCGAAGAATACGTACGACACTTTGTTGAGTATGTCGCCGCTTTGGTCGAGGGCCAGGATGGTGTTGTCGAATGTCGGGGCGGCCTTCTGGGTGGCGATAGCCGCGATTTCGGCGTTGTGGCGGGCGATACCTTCCTTGAGGGCCGGGAGGTAGTGCTCGGTGCGGATACGGTCGAAGGGCGGTATCTCGTAGGTGTTGGTGTAGGGCGCGAGGAAGGGGTTGTCGTTGCCCGCGCTCTTCTTGGCGTTGCTTGTCATAGGCATAAGGAGGGCGGCTGCCGCGATGGCAGCGCCGCTGAGCAGATGGGTTGTACGGTTAAATTTCATAGTAGGGTATATTGTCTATTTGGTTTTGCGGTTGACGAAGGTGGCCACCACGGGGTAGTGGTCGGAGCAGTACGACTTTGGGATGTAGGCATCGACGGCTTCGATGGTGCCTTTGTAGAATATATGGTCGATACGGAAGAGGAGATGGTGCTGATGATAGGTGTTGCCGTAGCCAATGCCGCTATTGGCGAAGGCGTCGGTCATGCTGCCTTTGATGGTGCGGTAGGAGTAGGAGTAGGGGGTGTCGTTGAAGTCGCCGCATAGGATTACGTTGCCGTTGGCGCGGCTTGCCACGGCGGCGATGTCGTCGGCTTGCTGGGCGCGAATGCGCAGAGCTTTGGCCAGCCGGGGATAGAGGGTGTGGCGCAGGTAGCTCAGGGTGTAGCGGGGCTTCTCTTCGAGCTGGTCGTCGAGTTCGCTCGATGTGAGCCGTTGATACAGGTCTTTATCCTCGGCCTCTAAGTGGAACGACTGCAGATGGATGCTTATGAGGTTGATTTTCTGACCTTTGACATTGACGAAGTAGCTCTTGGCGTAGTAGCCGTCGTAGCCGGCGCTGGGTTGCCCTGCCGAGAGGTCGTCGGCGTGCAGGATGGGGTATTTGCTGAGAAATTGCATCTCGTCGGCGCTGCGGATAATGTATGGGTAACGTTCTCTTACGGCTTTGGCTTGCTCCTTGGCGATGCCGCACCAGCCGGCGGCATCTACGCCGTAGCACTCCTGCAGGCACACGATGTCGGCATCGATGCGCAGTATCTCCTCCACCATACGATTGGGCGAGTGGCTCTTGAGTTCCTCGTCGAGGTCGAGCATGCAGCGGGTGTTGTAGGTCATGACGGTGAAGCGGGTGCTGTCCTCGGCCGCGGTGGTAAAGCCGCCTATGAGGTTGAGCGGGAAATGGGTGCGGACGTTGCCCCAAGTGACCACGAGCGGCAGCGCCATCAGGGCTGCTATCACCCATTTGCGAGCTATCAGCCACGCTACTACGGTGGCCGCTTCGGCGATGACGAAGGCGGGAAATGCCATTCCGGCCACGGCGATTGCGGGGTGCTCGTCGGGGCGTAGCGCGCCGGCGATGCCGGTGACGAAGGTGGCGATGGACAGCAGCGTATTGAGCGCGATGAGCACGGCTAAGGCCCACTCCTTGAAGCCGTGAGGCCAATGCAGATAGCGGCGCCACCCCTTCTTGGCCGAGGTGCCGCGGCTCTTGCGCTTGGGTGTAGTGGGACGTTTAGCCATTATCGTGGGGGGCGTCGTGGCGCAGCCGGCTCGACACGCTGAAGAGCTTCTCTTTCTCCTCGGCGGTGAGGCCGGCGTAGCCTGATTTCTTGATTTTGTCGAGTATGATGTCCATATCGGCGATGTCGTTGGGCTCTTGGCGTGTGGCCTTGTGACGATGGGGGGTGCCTTTGGCCTTGTTGATGCGTGGCTCGCGACTGCGATGCGTAAAGCCGCCGCGAAGCAGGTTGACGCAGCCGTCGATGGCGGCGTTGAGCGGCCGTGTGATGTCGAAGCCGCCGCGGAGCGCGTAGTGGAACAGTAATGCCACAAGAGCGCCGCCGAGGTGCGACAGGTGCCCCCCTATGTTGCCGTCGGGCATCAGAATGTCGAGCGCTATCACCACCACGGCTATCCACTTGAGCTTCACGGCGCCGAAGAAGAGAAGGCCTATCTCATAGTCGGGCAGGCGCAGGGTGGCCACGATAAATACCGCCGTCACGGCCGCCGAGGCGCCCACGAGGTAGCCGCCGCTTATGGCCGGGAACAGCGCGCACATCAGCGCGTAGAGCGCGGCGCCGCCCAGCCCGCCGTAGAGGTAGATGGCCACAAGTTGCTTGCTCGTGAAGCATTCGAGGAAAATCTTCCCGAACCACCACAGCCACAGCATATTGAATAGGATGTGGAGCAGCCCGGCGTGGGTGAACATATAGGTGATGATGCCCCAAGGCTGATGGGCGAAGCGGCTGTCGGCATAGAAGCCGAGCCATTGCTCCGGCTCGACCTCCGAGCCGCGCAGCAGCAGCCACACCCGCAGCAGGCTCAGCACCGCAAACACAGCGGCATTGATGGCCACAATCTTGACCATCGCGTCGCCGCGCTTCACCCGCATTATTATTGTGTCAATAAATCTGCTCACCGCCTATGCCTTTCTTGCGCCAGTAGAGGATTAGTATTAAGCCGAATAGCATACCGCCCAGGTGGGCAAAGTGGGCCACATTGCCCTGAATGCCGGCCACGCCGTAGAACATCTCGAGCAGGCCGTAGCCGAGCACCACCCATTTGGCTTTGATGGGAATGGGAATGAAGAAGATATACATCGGCACGTTGGGAAACAGCATCGCGAATGCCAGCAGCACGCCGAACACCGCGCCCGAGGCGCCTATGGTCACCATCTGATTGATGTAGGGCTCAAGGCTCATATTGTGCTGCAAGGCGTACTCTACGGCTTCCCGCCCGCTTACGGTAATCTGCCCGGTGACGGTATCGACGAGCGCTACCGAGTGTTGCCACGTCAAGGTCCATACGGCCTCCTGCACCAGTGCGGCGCCGATGCCGGTCACGAAGTAGAAGAACAGAAATCGCTTGGTACCCCACACCCGCTCCAGCACTACGCCGAACATCACCAGCGAGAACATATTGAAGAATACGTGGGAGATGCTCGAGAAGTCGTGCAGAAACATATAGGTGACGAGCTGGGTGGGGATAAAGAAGGCCGACTCCCAATAGTGGAGGCCGCCGTAGCGCACCATCGGCTCGCCCATACGTTCGGGGCTAATAAACGCTATGAGCCAAAGCAGCACGTTGAGTATGAGCAGGTTGCGCGTGGCAACCGGCATATTGCTGAAGAATCGTCCTATCTTGTTGTCGGTCATTGTCGAAGTGGTTTTGAGATGATGGTCAATCGAGAGGCACGCCTAAATCGGGGAGGGTGCGCGGCGCCGGAGTGGCGGGCAGCGGCTTGCGCGCCGGCAGTTGCCGCAGTATCTCGTCGATGGCTGCGTCGAGCTGGCGGTCGGTACCGCTCCACTCCTCGGCGGGGTCGTTGTCGATGAGGATATCGGGGTCAACACCGTGGTTCTCCACTATCCAGCGGCCGGTGGCGGCGTCGTAGTTGGTGAAGAACGGTATGGTGATGTTGGTGCCGTCCATATAGGGTAGGGAGGAGGTGATGCCTATGATGCCGCCCCAGCTGCGGGTGCCGATCACGGTGCCTATCTTGTTGGCCTTGAAGCTCCAGGGGAAGAGGTCGCCGTCGCTGGCCGAGTATTTGTTGACCAGCAGCACCTTGGGGCCGTAGTGGGTCATTTCGGGCACGGTGCCGTTGCGGGTGGTGCCGCGATACATTGTCATTCGGTAGGGTTGGCGGAGCAGCCGCTCAATAATCATAGGCGAGATATTGCCGCCGCCGTTGCCGCGGTCGTCGATGATGAGGGCTTCCTTATCAATCTGGGGGAAGAAGTAGCGGGCGAACTCCCGCAGGCCTTCGGGTCCCATATCGGGGATATAGATGTAGCCCACGCGGCCGTCGGTGCGGTCGGCCACGTGCTTGATGTTGCGCTGTATCCACTCGTAGTGGTAGAGAGGGTACTCGTCGGCAATGGGGGTGACGACCACTTTGCGGGCACCTTTGCCCGTGGCGTCGGCGGCGATGGTAAGCTCGGTGGCTATGCCGGCCTTGCGGCGCAGTAGGCGGTAGATGTTGTTGACCGTGGCGGTGGGCACGCCATCGACGGCCGTGATGTAGTCGCCCTCTTTGATGCCGAGGCCCGGCTCGGCAAGGGGCGAGCGAAGCGTGGCGCGGTCAGGAGCGCCTTTGATGATATGGTCGATGCGGAAGGCGTCGCCCGAGCGCGAGAGCCGGGCGCCGAGCATCCCTATTTGGCTCGTGGAGGGCTTCACGTGGTCGCCGCCGTCAACATAGGCGTGGCCGCAGGCCAGCTCGCTGATCATCGCGCCTATTACATAGGTGAGGTCGAGACGGTTCTTGACGTAGGGCAGCAGCACGGCGTATTTCTCTCTTATCGCCTGCCAGTCCACACCGTGCATATTCTCGAGGTAGAACCCGTCGCGATAGGCGCGCCAGGCTTCGTTGTAGATCTGCTGCCACTCTTGGGGATAGTCGATTTCGGCGAGCATACCCGAGAGATCGACGGGCTCGCTAAGCTCCATCTTGCCCGAAGGGGCGGCGGTGACGTAGAGGCTGCCGCTCTTGGTGTAGAGGGCTTTGCGCTCGTCGGCCGAGAGCTCCATCACGGCTTTGGCGGCCACGAGCTCATCTTTCTGCTCCTTGAGGTCATAGACGTGGGTGCCGCCGTTGCCGTAGTACCACACGCTGGAGCCATCGCAGTGGATATAGCCGTAGTTGCTCGATTCGAGCGGTATCTTCACCACGCGCTCGGCCAGGCCGTCGGTATCCACGATAATGGGGCTAATGGGCGCCGCCGCGGTGTCGGCGTCGCTCGCTTCGCCATCTTTGGGAAGGAAGGGCGAGGGGGTGTCGGCGCTAAGCAGGCATATATAGATCGATTCCATATTGCGGTAGGCGAAGTTCCACTCCACTGCGCTGTAGATGGGGTTGAAGTCGCGGGCCGAGGCGAAGAGAAGGTAGCGGCCGTCGGTAGAGAAGACGGGCACGGTGGAGTCGTACCAGCTCTCGGTCACCGGGGTCTCGGTGCCGGTGGCTATCTCGTAGATATATACCACATTGTGCTGGTTGGGGGCTTCGCGGGTGTAGGTGAGCCAGCGGCCGTCGGGCGAGAACTTGGGGCAGGGGTAGCGCCCTTCGGGGTCGGTGGCGAGAATGCGGTAGCTGCCGGCAGCCACGTCGATAAGGCCGAGGCGATTGGCGCGGTCGGCCCACACTATCTGCTTGCCGTCGGGGCTCCAGCGGAAGTCGGTGATGTAGGCGGTGTTGCCTTTGGTAAGCTCGCGCGGCTCCTTGCCGGGCTGCTGCAGCCAGATGCCGCTCTCGCCGCCGCGGTCGCTGATATAGGCGATGTCGGTGCCCACGGGCGAGTACTTGGCCTTGCGCTCGTTGGCCCCCGGGGTGTGGCTCACGCAGCGGGTGACGCCTTTCTTCACCGGCACGTCGAACACCTCGCCGCGGGCCGTCACGGCCACGCGAGTGCCGTCGGCCGAGAGCGAGGCATCGCTCATATCGTCGGCCACGGGGCGAAGCTCATTGCGCGCGTAGATGCCTTCGGCGTTGAGGCTGATGCTGATGCGCTCGGCCTGCTTGCTGGCCGGGTCGAGCTTGTAGAGGTAGCCGCCTTTCTCAAACACAATCACCCCGCCGCCGCAGCTCGGGAACTTCACGTCGTAGTCGGTAAAGTCGGTCACCTTGCTGGTAGTGCCCGTGGTGGTGTTATATACGAAGATGTTCATCCGCTTGTCGCGGTCGCTGATGTAGTATATCTCGTGGCCTATCCACATAGGGCAGATGTCCTGGGCCACGTTGTCGGTGATGTTGCGGGTGGTCTTGCTGTCGAAGTCGTAAATCCATATATCGTCGGCCATACCGCCTTTGTAGTACTTCCAGGTGCGAAATTCGCGAAACACGCGGTTGTAGGCCAGCTGCCGCCCGTCGGGCGAATAGGAGCAGAAACCGCCCTCTGGCAGCGGCAGCTCGCGGGGTAGGGCGCCGTCGAGCGGCGCGGCCCATAGCTTGCCGGTGAAACCGTCGCTGATGCGGTTGCGGTAGATTACCTCGCGCCCGTCGGGGGTGAACGTCATCGCGATGTTGTTGGGGCCCATACGGTCGCCCATATCGTCGCGCGCGTTGGTCGCGGTGTAGGTGATGCGCTGCGGCTCGCCGCCCTCGGCCGGCATTGTGTACACCTCGGTGTTGCCGTCGTATTGACCGGTGAAGGCGATGGTGCGCCCGTCGGGCGAGTAGCGGGCAAACACCTCGTAGCCCTCGTGCGACGTCAGCCGGCGGGCCGTGCCGCCCGTCAGTGGGACGGTATAGATATCGCCGGCGTAGCTGAACGCTACCGTGCGGCCGTCGGTGGCCGGAAAGCGAAGCAGGCGGGCCTCATCGGCCTTAATGACAGGCGTGAAAAGCAGCCCTAATAGTGCGATGATTGCAAATCGTAGGTTCATCGTGAAGTTTCTTTTTATTAAGGTGCAAAATTAGCAATAATTTGCCACATATAGGGTAGGGTCGCCCAAATTATAAACCGATGACCCCAAAAT
>CAMHGU010000070.1 GCA_946184715.1 uncultured bacterium
CGGCGGGGAGTGGCAAATTTAGTGAAAGCTCAATTTGCATATGCGTTCGGTTTGCACTAATTTTGCAGATTGATAAAAATCAGCAGAAAGATGACAAAGAAATTCAAGGAATATAACGGGCTGAATCTGCCGGCCATAGGCGAGGAGATGCTGAGTAAGCACACGGCCGAGAAGGTGTTTGAGCGCAGTGTGGCCGAGAGAGAAGGGTGCCCGTCGTTTGTGTTTTACGAAGGGCCGCCGAGTGCCAACGGTATGCCGGGCATTCACCATGTGATGGCGCGCACGCTCAAGGATATGGTGTGCCGTTATCAGACGATGAAAGGTCGGCAAGTGATGCGCAAGGCCGGCTGGGACACCCACGGTCTGCCGGTGGAGCTTGGCGTGGAGAAGTCGCTGGGCATCACCAAGGAAGATATAGGCCGCAAGATTTCGGTTGATGACTACAACCGCGCGTGCCGCAGCGAAGTGATGCGCTACACCCGTGAGTGGGAGCAGCTGACGAGCCGTATGGGCTACTGGGTGGATATGTCCGACCCGTATATCACTTACGACAACCGGTACATCGAGACCGTGTGGTGGCTTGTGGCCCAGCTTTATAAGAAAGGATACCTATATAAAGGTTACACGATACAGCCGTATTCGCCGGCGGCCGGCACCGGGCTTAGCACCCACGAGCTCAACCAGCCCGGGTGCTACCGCGATGTGAAGGACACGACGTGCATTGCCCAGTTTGCCGTGACCACGCCCCTTGAGGCGATGACAGGGTGGGGCAAGCCCTATTTCTTAGCGTGGACTACTACGCCGTGGACCCTTCCCTCCAACACCGCCCTCTGCGTAGGCCCCCGCATCGACTACAACATCGTACGCACCTACAACCCCTACAGCGGCAAGCCCATCACCGTGGTGGTGGCCGCCGCCCTGATGGCCTCGATTTTCAACCCCAAGGCCGCCGACATCGCCCTCGAGGAGTATAAAGCCGGCGACAAGCTCGTGCCCTATCAGGTGGTAGCCACGCTCAAAGGCACTGAGCTGGTGGGTCTCGAATACGAGCAGCTGCTGCCGTGGTTCCGCCCCGATGAGGGCGCCTTCCGCGTCATTCCCGGCGACTATGTCACCACCGACGACGGTACGGGCATAGTGCACATCGCCCCTACCTTCGGTGCCGACGATGCCAAGGTGGCCAAGGCTGCCGGAGTGCCCGCTATGCTGCTTCGCGACCGCGACGGCAACGACCGCCCTATGGTGGATATGCGTGGCCGCTTCTACCGCCTTGAGGAGCTTAGCCCCGAGTATCTGGCCGAGCGCGCCGACGTGGAAGCCTACCGTCAATGGGCCGGGCGCTACGTCAAGAACGCTTACGACGACACCCTCGCCCCCGATGCCGACACCCTCGACGTGGACCTCTGCATCTATATGAAGCAGACCGACAAGGTGTTCCGCATCGAGAAGCACGTGCATAGCTATCCCCACTGCTGGCGCACCGATAAGCCGGTAATCTACTATCCGCTCGATAGCTGGTTTATCCGCACCACGGCCGCGCGCGATAAGCTTATCGCTCTCAATTCCGGCATCAACTGGAAGCCGCAATCCACCGGCACCGGTCGCTTCGGCAAGTGGCTCGAGAACCTCCAGGACTGGAACCTCAGCCGCTCCCGCTACTGGGGCACCCCGCTGCCGATATGGCGCACCGAGGACGGCTCCGAGGAGCTTTGCATCGAGTCGGTAGAGCAGCTCTACGGCGAGATTGAGAAAGCCGTGGCTGCCGGACTGATGACCGAGAACCCCTATAAGGCCAAAGGCTTCGTGCCCGGCCTCTACACCAAAGAGAACTACGAGCGCATCGACCTGCACCGTCCCTACGTTGACGACATCGTGCTGGTGAGCGCCGACGGACGCCCCATGCGCCGCGAGCTCGACCTGCTCGACGTGTGGTTCGACTCCGGCTCGATGCCCTACGCCCAGATTCACTACCCCTTTGAGCATCGCGAGGAGTTTGACGCCGGCCGGGTGTTCCCCGCCGACTTCATCGCCGAAGGTGTGGACCAGACACGCGGCTGGTTCTTCACCCTTCACGCCATCGCCGGTATGGTATTCGACAGCGTGGCTTACCGCTCCGTAATCTCCAACGGCCTCGTGCTCGACAAGAACGGCAACAAGATGTCGAAGCGCCTCGGCAACGCCGTCAACCCCTTCAAGGCTATCGACACCCACGGAGCCGACCCCGTGCGCTGGTATATGATCAGCAACTCAGCGCCGTGGGACAACCTGAAATTTGACGAAGACGGGGTAGAGGAGGTGAAGCGCAAATTCTTCGGCACCCTCTACAACACCTACTCCTTCTTCGCGCTCTACGCCAATGTAGATAACTTCGATAACTCGGCGCCGCAAGTGCCTATGGCTGAGCGCCCCGAGATTGACCGATGGATTATCTCCCTGCTCAATAGCCTCACCGCTGATGTGGACGCCGCGCTGGCCGATTACGAGCCCACGCGCGCCGCCCGCGCCATCCAGGACTTCGTGGGCGACAACCTCAGCAACTGGTATGTGCGCCTCAACCGCAAGCGGTTCTGGGGCGGCGAGATGACCACCGACAAGCTCTCGGCGTATCAGACCCTCTACACCTGCCTGCGCACCGTGGCTCTGCTGATGGCCCCCGTAGCCCCGTTCTACGCCGACCGCCTCTATCGCGACCTCACCACGGCCGTGGGCGAGGAGGAGCGCTCGGTGCATCTGGCCCGTTTCCCCGAGGCCGACGCCAGCGTCATCGACAAGCCCCTCGAGCAGCGTATGGCCATCGCCCAGCGCATCACCTCGATGGTGCTCTCGCTGCGCCGCAAGGTCAATATCAAGGTGCGCCAGCCGCTCAGCGAGCTGATGGTACCCGTCGGCAGCGAGGCTCAGCGCCAAGAGATTGAGGCCGTGAAGCAGCTCGTGCTCAGCGAAGTCAACGTCAAAGAGCTGCGCTTCGTGGGCAACGACGAAGGTGTGCTCGTGAAGCGCATCAAGCCCGACTTCAAGAAGCTCGGCCCCAAGCACGGCAAGCTGATGAAAGCCGTGGCCGCCGCGCTCGCCGCGCTCGACCAGAAGGCAATCATCGACTTCGAGGCCACCGGCAGCTGCGCCCTCACGCTCCCCGATGGCGCTACCGCCACCGTGGAGGCCGCCGACGTGGAGATTATCAACGAAGACATCCCCGGCTGGCTCGTGGCCAACGACGGCAACCTCACCGTAGCCCTCGACATCACCGTCACCGATGCACTCAGGCGCGAAGGTGTGGCCCGCGAAATCGTCAACCGCGTGCAGAATATCCGCAAAGAGAAGAATTTCAGCATCACCGACCGCATCATCCTGCGCATCGAGCCTTCGGCCGTCACCGACGACGCCGTGGCCGAATATGCCGACTATATAGCCCGACAGGTGCTCGCCGATAAGGTAGAGATTGCCCCCGTGGCCGACGACCCCGATAAGATTACCCTCGACATCGATGCCGACACGGTAGATGTGACAGTTGATAAGGTGTAAAAACAATCCAAAATCCGAAATAGTTATGAGCAACGAACAGAAACACGAAAAGACTCGCTACAGCGATGAGGAGCTGGAGGAGTTCAGAGCGATAATCCTTGAGAAACTCGAGAAGGCTAATAAGGATTACGACCGCTTGAGATCACAGATGACCAATGCCCACGATATTGCCGACACCTCTCCCACATTCAAGGTGCTTGAAGAGGGTGCCAACACCCTCGGCAAGGAGGAGACCGGCCGCTTGGCCCAGCGCCAGATGCAGTTTATCCAGAAGCTGAAGGCCGCGCTGGTGCGTATCGAGAATAAGACTTACGGCATCTGCCGCGAGACCGGTGTGCTCATCCCTAAGGAGCGCCTGCGCGCCGTGCCTCACGCCACCCTGGCTATCGACGCCAAGAAATCGGAAAAGCATTGATTACCGAGCTGGTGGAACGCCGAAGAGTGACCGTGGCGATTGCGATAGCCTTGCTGGTTGTCGCAATCGACCAATTTGTGAAGATATGGGTCAAGACCCATTTCTTCTATGGCGAGGCGATGCCCCTGATAGGCGATGCCGACAAGCCGTTCCTGCTGCAGCTGCTCTTCATAGAGAACAATGGCTTCGCCTTCGGGATGGAAGCCTTCAGCAAGCCGTTGCTGTCGGTATTCCGCATCGTGGCCTCGGTGCTCTTCGTGGTGTATATGCTGCGTATGGCACGGGCTAAGGTGCCCATTGGCTACCTGATTACGGTGGCTATGGTCACCGCCGGCACCATAGGCAACACCATCGACGGGGTATGCTACGGCGTGCTCTTCGACGACCCGCAAGCCTATGGCGTCACGGCGCGGTTTCTGCCGCCTGAAGGAGGCTACGCCCCGCTGCTGGCCGGCAAGGTGGTGGATATGATAGGCGTGGAGTGGGACTGGGCCAATTGGCTCCCCTGGGTGGGCGGCTCGCGCTTCCGCTTTGCCATCTTCAACGTGGCCGACGCCGCCTTGAGCGTGGGCGTGGCGGTGCTGATACTCTTCTACTCCAAGTATCTGTCCACTCCTATTAAGCCCGAAGCTCAGCCCGAAGCTCAAGAAGCGCCTTCCGAAACCCCCGACGACACTCAACAGCCGCAACCGTAAGTGAAAAAGCTGCTTGCCATATTGCCCTTGATGCTCGTCGTCATCGTAGCGTGCTCCAAAGCTCCGCGGGGCGTGCTCAGCGAGGACGATATGGCCGACTTGCTCGTCGATTTCCACAAGGGCGAGGCCTATGTGGATATCCACTCGTCCGATTTCTACAACGACTCGCTGCGCGCCGTCATCAAGCAGTCGGTGCTTGCCAAGCACGGCGTCACGCCCGAGGAGTTCGACTCGTCGCTGGCGTGGTACGGGCGCAACGTCGATGTGTATGTCGATGTGTATGCCGATGTGATTGACCGCTTGAAGCGGGAGAACGCCGGCATCCGCATGGACAATGTGGCCAAGGCCAGCGAGGTTGAAGCCACCGACGCAAATGGAAAAGGCGAAGGCGCCGCCTCGCCGGCCCACGTGCTCGGCTCCGATGAGATTGACCTCTGGACGCAGTCGCGTATCCGCATAATGTCGCGCCACTTGGCCGACACCGTCATCACGCTTGCCCTCAGCTCCGGCGAAGGCTCGCGCCGCGGCGATGTGTTCACCTGGAGCTTCCGCCTGCTCAATCTGCCGGCGGGCTTCGAGTCGCTTATGGCCGTGGAATATACCGACGGCTCGGTATCGTATCTGCTGCGCACCGAGCGCCGCCAGGGCTGGAACCAGCTGCAGATGATGACCGACTCCACCCGCGAGGTGCGGCACGTGTACGGCACGCTGCGATTCTCGCTTGCCGACGACGACCTGGTGTGTGTGGATAGTATCCAGTGTGTACGCACCCGCCTCGAGAAGGCGCGCTACTACCTGATTTACCAGCAGCGCAACGTGGGGCGCAAATACGGACGATAAGAGATGCGACCTGCGGCTACGACATACCTTGCCCACTACGTGGTGACCGGCGACGGGGTGTTCCCGCTGAGCCTTGTCAGCGCCGACGAGCAGCACGTAAGCGTGAAGCCCTACGAGCGGGAGACCGAAGCCACCACCTTTGTCAACGGCATCGTAGTGGCTGCCAAGCGCGACCTCTCGGCCTTGCCCGACCGCTGCTCCGAGCCGCAGGCGATTTACAGCCGCCTCGCCTCGCTTCCCGAGGCTCCGGTGGTCAACATACGATTGTATCACAATCAATAGATATAGATATGGAGAAAAGAGCTAAACTTAATGGCGTAGAGGTAGCCTACAGCGTGGAGGGCGAAGGCCTTCCCGTGGTGCTGATGCACGGCTGGGGCTGCAACTCCTCCACCGTGGTGAGCATCGCCAATGCCTTGCTTCCTAAGGTGCGTGTCTTCAACATCGACCTGCCGGGCTTTGGCAAGAGCGAAGAGCCTCGGGAGGTGTGGGGCGTGTACGACTACGAGGAGATGCTCCGGCAGCTGATAGAGCACGAGGCGATAGAGCGCCCCACCATCATAGGTCACTCTTACGGCGGCCGCGTGGCCATCGCCTATGCCGCTCATCACGCCGATGTCAATAAGCTGGTGCTCGTGGACTCGGCCGGCATCAAGCCGCGCCACTCCCTGAAGTGGTATATTAAGGTATATACCTACAAAGCCGCCAAGCGCCTGCTGCCGCTGCTCCTGGGCAAGGAGAAGGGCGAGAAAGCGCTCGACAAGGTCCGAGGCCGAAGCGGCTCCAGCGACTACCGCAACTCCTCGCCTATGATGCGGGCCATTATGAGCAAGAGCATAGCGCAGGACTTGCGCCACCTGATGCCCGACATCAAAGCCTCCACTCTCCTGATATGGGGCGAAGCCGATACGGCCACGCCGCTCGCTGATGCCAAACAGATGGAGCGGCTCATCGCCGGCTCCGGCCTCGTCACCTTCCCGGGCTGTGGCCACTACAGCTTCCTCGACAATCCCGGCCAGTTCCGCGCCGTGCTCCGCAGCTTCCTCAACGATGAAATGAACAACTCAAAACCCGAATAAATCGATATGATTGATATTGTGACAGTTATAGTGCTGATAGTGATGGCCGCGGCCTGGCTCGCGGTGTCGCTGCGCCGCGACATGCAGATGTTTCAGCAGAACTCCTATCGCAACGACCGATACCTGAAGTGGCTCCGAATGAGCGGCGACTCGTCGTCGATAGCGCGCATCACCACCCTCGCTTCGCTCTTCCTGATTCTCGCCTTTCCCTACAGCTGGGGCTACGGTGTGGCGGCAGGCCTCGTGGCCGCGCTCGCCGTGGTGGAGCTGCGCCGCAAGTATAAGCACAATGTGGTGTTTACCAAGCGGGTGTGGCGCCTGTTCTCGGCCGCCGTGCTCCTATGCGCCGCTATGGCGGCTGCCGTGGCGATTACCGATTGGCGCTATCTGCCTCATATCCTGCTGGTGGAGGCCGTGCTCTCCTGGGTAATCAGCTTCGTGGCCAATACCGCCCTCGCACCCGTGGAGCGCAGCATCAATCAGAGCTACGTCAACGATGCCAAGCGCCTGCTCGCCGATATGCCCGAGATGAAGGTGGTGGGCGTGACCGGTAGCTATGGCAAGACCAGCACCAAGCACTATCTGAACCGCATCCTGCAGGAGAAATACAACGTGCTGATGACCCCCGGCAGCTACAACACGCCGATGGGCGTGGTGCGCACCATTCGCGAGATGATGAAGCCCTACAACGACCTCTTTATATGCGAGATGGGCGCCAAGCAGGTGGGCGACATCAAGGAGATATGCGACATCGTGCGCCCCTCGGTGGGCATCGTCACCGCCGTGGGACCGCAGCATCTGGAGTCGTTCAAGACTATTGAGAATGTGCAGCGCACCAAGTTTGAGCTTGTCGATGCGCTGCCGGCCGACGGCTTCGCCGTGCTCAACAACGACTTCGAGTGGATTGCCCGCCGCCCGGTCGATAATGTGAAGTGCAGCCGCTACGCCGTGGCCAAGCCCGATGGCGCCGACTACCACGCCGAGAACATCGAATATTCGGCCCAGGGCACCACATTCGACATCGTGCTCCCCGACGGCACCCGCCACGCGATGCGCACCCGCCTCGTGGGCGAATGTAACATCTCCAATCTGCTCGCCGCCATCATCACCGGCCTTTATCTCGAAGTGCCTATCGAGAAGATTCAGTACGCCGTAAGCAAGATAGAGCAGGTGGAGCACCGCCTGAATATGAAGCGCACCGCCGGCGGCATCACCATCATCGACGACGCCTTCAACTCCAACCCCGACGGCTCGCGTATGGCGCTCGACGTGCTGTCGCGTATGACCGGTGGCAAGCGCATCGTCATCACTCCCGGAATGATAGAGCTGGGCGATAAGCAGCAAGAGCTGAACCGCGAGTTCGGCCGTCGCATCGCCAAGGCGGTCGATGTGGCCATCATCGTGGGCGAATACAACCGCGAGGCTATCCTCGCCGGCATCGACGACGAAGGAATGAAGGCCGACGCCCTTATCGTGGTCAATACCTTTGCCGAGGCGCAGCAGCAGCTCGCCGCCATCGCCACCGCAGGCGACACCGTGCTCTATGAGAACGACCTCCCCGACACCTTCAAATGATGCGCTCGGCTATCGGCATATTCCTCGTGGCGCTGCTGGTGGGCCTGACGGCCTGCGAGCGCGAGCAGTGGAGCGATGTCACCGTCGGCCTCTTGGGCGACGGCAGCGACTACGCCTCGCTCTATGTGCTCGACGACAGCTACGACGCGCTGCGCCTGCTCGCCGCCGATAGCATAGGGCAGGGCCGTAGCCTCCATTACCGCGGCTGCTTCGAGCGGCCGCAGCTCGCCATCGTGAGGCTGGCGTCGGACAGCATCCCGTATCTCTTTACCCTCGATGAGGTGCCCACGCTCCTAAGGGTGGGCATTGCCGACGACTTCCGGTCGATGCAGATACTCCACGGCAGCGACGACAACCACGCCGTGGTACACCGCTTTGTAGAGGTTGAGCAGCTGACGGCCCAAATCGACACCCTGCGCCGGCGCTACAACCGCGCTGTGGCCGACACTTCGCTCACCGCCGAGCGCGAGGCTTCGCTGCTCGCCGCGATGCACCGCGCCGACTCGCTCCGCACAGCCACGCTGATGACCTACATCGGCTCCGACCGCCCCGTGTCATATATCTTCTGGCGCCGTTTCGGCTACCTGCTCCCGGCTGATTCCGTCCCATTAAAGTTCCGCAAGTGACCGGTGACTACAACCCGTAAAGTGACGCTCTCGCTCCTTATATTAATAGCCATCGTGGCCGGCTGGCTGGGCCGCTCGCTATGGGTGGAGGCCGGACGCGCGCCCCGTGGTGAGCGATTGGAGCGCATCAAGCGCTCGACGCTTTGGCGCGACGGGCAATTCGTCAACGAGGAGCTTACACCGCAATTCACCGGCGATAAAGGAATGTGGCAGGTGCTTTACGAGTTCCTTTTCGTAAAGACGGCCGGCCTTGTGCCCGACGCCGATATTCCCGCGGTGAAGACCGACCTGCGCGCCCTTTCGCGCCACCGCGACGTGGTGGTGTGGCTCGGCCACTCCTCGGTGTTCATTCAGAGCGGCGGCGTGCGCTACCTCTTCGACCCGGTGCTCACCACCGGCCTGCCCGTGTCGCTGTTTATGCGCCCATTCAAAGGCGCGGCCGTGTTTACGCCCGATGATATCCCCGATGTGGATTACCTCATCATCACCCACGACCACTGGGACCACCTCGATTACAAAACCGTGAAGGCGCTGCGCGAGAGGGTGGGGCGCGTGGTGTGCGGCCTCGGAATAGGCGAGCACTTCGAATACTGGGGCTACGACGCGGCCAAGATTCACGAGATGGAGTGGGGCGACAGCCTTGCCGTCAACGCCGGCACCACGCTCCACTGCTTGCCCTCACGCCACTTCTCGGGCAGGCTCACCAAGCGCAATCAGTCGCTCTGGGCTTCCTACCTCATCGACGGGCCGCAGCGAGTGTTCGTAAGCGGCGATGGCGGCTACGACGCCCGATTCCGTCGCATCGGCGAGCGCTTCGGGCACATCGACTTGGCAATCCTCGAGAACGGACAGTACAATGCCGATTGGCGCTATATCCACACCCTGCCGAGCCAGCTGCCCCGTGAGATAGAGGAGCTGCGCGCCGCGCGGGTGCTCACCTATCACAACTCCAAATACGCCTTAGCTCGCCACCCGTGGCGCGAACCGCTCGACAGCATCGCCGCCGCAGCCACCACCGGCCGCCCCTGGCAGCTCCTCACCCCACGCATCGGCGACCCCGTAAGCCTCACCGACACCACCCAATCCTTCCCCCGCTGGTGGTAACCCCCCTCGTTTTTCACTTGCCGGGGTAGGCGCGATAAAGCCCAAGTATCGAGTTCCACGGT
>CAMHGU010000071.1 GCA_946184715.1 uncultured bacterium
ACATATTTTTCCAATCTGCAAATTTACTAATTTTGTTGCCACCCGCCAAGCGTTTAGGGGTAGAAACTATAGAAGATATGGAATCTATAGAGAATAGGGGCCGTGGTGAATGGGGCGGCTTGCTCGGGGAGGGATAATGAGAGGGGCGGGCCCTTGATTGAGCCCGCCCCGCTACTATGATGCTGTGGGAGGTTATTTCACTACCACTTTTCGACCCTGAGAGTTGCTGAGCGTGACGATGTAGATGCCGGGCGCGAGCGGCACGAGTTGCGGCTTGGAAGCCACGATGGTGTCGGCTACCACTCGGGCATCGAGGGTGTAGGTCACAACGTGGCTGCCCTGCGGAGCAGTCACCAGAACACCGCCTCGGGTGGGCACTGCCTGCCATTCGGCGGCAGCGTTGACCACGGGCACTGCCGAGTCGTCGGTGTTCTCGACGATGGTGATGTCGTCGATATTGACGCGGCTGCCGGCTTCCTGGCGAATACGCAGGCGCACATTGCCCTTGAGGTCGAGGTTATCGACGGCGCATTCGGTGAGCGACGAAGAGGAGATGTCGAACGACTTGAGCGCGGTCCACGAGCTACCGCCATTGAGCGAATAGTCCACGGTGAGCTTGGCGGCTGCATCGGAGCGATACACCGCTGCGAAGAACGACACGGCGGAGCAGCCCTTGGCGTAGTCTTCGGCCATCGCTATCGACGAGGTGGCCTGCTTGCCGAAGCGGCAGGTGACGGCGCCGTGGCGGCTGTCGTCGGCCCAGAGGCCGGCATCGTTGAAGTCCCAGCGGAACTTGGCGCCCTGCACCTGTTCGTTCCAGTAGCCGCCGGTGGCGCATCCTTCCCAGGTTTCGGTCACCACTTCGGGTTCGGGGCGCTCCTCGGTTACTGTGTAGATTACGTCCACTTCCATCGTGGTCACCCTGTCGTCGGAGCCTTCGCCTTCAAGCTCAAGCAGCGACACATAGCGTCCGGCGGCGTCCATCGCCTTACCGCGCAGATAGATGGTTTCGCCATCGGGGTCGATGGAGAGACGGTCGGTCCAGTTGCTGCGGTCGAGACTCATCTCAATGGCGTCGACGCCATCGGCGGTGAGCTTCACGCTTACGGGCTTGGTGATGTTCTCGGTGTAAACCGGCACTTCGAGGATAGCCGAAGCCTCGCCCACGAGCGCATTAAACTTCAGCGGAGCGGAGGCGATGCCGAGCGAGATTGCCGGGTCGGTGGAGGGTTCCTGCACCTCGGCCTTGAGGGTTACGAATACTCGAGCTTCATCGCTGGAGATGCTAAGCGTAGCGGTATGGGAGCCAACCACGTCGGAGAGAATCGACACCGTGAGGTCGTAGCCGGCCATAGCCTGCGCTGCCGTGATGGTGCTTACACCGGCCTTGAAGTCGGCATCGCCGGTGATAGCTACGGTGAGGTCCTTGGAGAGGTCGCTGCCTTTCACATTGACGTGCGTGGAGAGCGAAGTGCCTGCGGTGGTGCCGCCGAGGTCGATGGTGGCGCCATCGGCCGGCGAGGTGAGGCGCGGGTCGAGCTCGGCCGAGCCGTTCCACTGGCTGTCCTTCTTATCACCCCATATATACTCGGCCAACTCGGGGTGGTCGATGAAGGGGTTGCGGTTGTGCTGCTTCTTGTACACAGCCTCGTTGCGCTTGGTCTCCTTCTCGCTCACGGGGTCGAGGCGGTGCCATTCCATCAGCATTGTCACCGTCCACGCGTTGAAGGCCGGATAGGAGGTGCCGCCGAGGTTGGTCTTGCTGGTTTCCCAGTTCTTGATCTCGCTGTTGTAGGCGGCTGCCACATAGAAGTAGGAGCGGGCGAAGTCGCCTTTGTACTCGTCATCGGGCTCCCACACGAGGCCGGTGTAGCCGGGATAGGTGGAGTCGCCGAGCTTACCCTTGCCGTAATATTTACCGCCTTGCGAGGTGAGTCGGGTGCCGTTGGCGCATTCGCCGAAGGGGTAGTTGGAGCGCTGGCCATTGACCTTACCATCGGTGGGATACACGTGGAATAGGTCGCACTTCATCGTGTTGCTGCTCCACCAGCTCTGCGGCATCGAGTGCTCACGGTTGTAGCAGTCGCCCACCGCGGAGTAGCTGCCGCACTGGTCGGAGCCGTAGGTAAACTTATAGTTGGAGTACATATCGATGATTTTACCGTTGGCATCGGTGTCGGTGTCTTTGTAGGCGCTCCACAGGCCGTTGTAGCTTACGGTGTTAGGGTTTCCCACGATGCTTTGCAGCGCTGAGAGCAGTGCCCCTTTGTTCTTGCCGTAGGCCTTCGAGTAGTAGCCTGAGGGCTCGGCAGCCGTGGCTCCGATAGCGAGTGCGGCTATCGCGAGCGCAGGCATTGAGATTTTGAGTAATTTCATAAGTGGTTGATAGATTGATTATTAGTTTAGTTGTGTTTACTTTACGATTATCTTCTCGGCACGCTCGTCGTCGAGGGCCACGATGTAGATGCCGCGCGGCATATTGATGTGGGCTTTGCCATCGACTACGGTAGCCTCGGTGAGCTTCACGGCGCGGAGCGAATACACTGTAGCCACGGCGCCGTCCTCGGCCTCCACGGTGATGCCGCCCTCGGCTGCGGGATAGATGTCCCAGCTCGAGAGCTTGCGCGGGGCGGCGCTGCCGCCATCGCCCGAGAGTACTATCTCAAGGAGTATCGACACGTCGTTGCCATCGACGGAGTGGTCGTCGTTGATGTCGGCCACGGCCATCTGCTCATCGGTGACGCCACCGGCGAGGACCATCTCGAGCATTATCGACACGTCGTTGCCATCGACCGAGCCATCGTCGTTGATGTCGCCCTTGAGGCGCTGCGCGGCTGAGGTGATGGTGATGTCGTCGATGTTGACGCGCGCACCGGCGGTCTGGCGGAAGCGGAAGCGCACGTTGCCGGTCACGTTCATCGTGAAGGCGTGTTGTTGCAGAGCATCGTAGTTGGTCACTTCGACTGTGGCGAGCGATTTCCAGGTGGCACCGCCATCGGTGGAGTATTCTACCGCCAGAGTGGCGTCGGCCTCCTTATCATTCCACTTCATAGTGTAGAAGGAGAATGCCGCAGCGCCGTCGGCGAAGTCCTCGGCCATCTCGATGTAGGAATCGGAGTTAGAGCCCAGGCGCACGCTATATTCGTCGATAGAGCGGGCGGTGTCTTTCCACACGCCGGCATTGTCAACATTCCAGGTGAATGCCGTGCCCACGATTGAGGTGTTGGCGTATTTGCCGTAGGCAGTCACGCCTTCCCAGGTCTCGGTGATGCTCTCCACGGCACCGCCCTCTACGGTCACCTTCACGGTCTTGGAAGCGCCGTTTTGCGAGTTGTTGGCGCTGATGGTGCCTACGTAGGTGCCGGGGGCGGTGATAGCTTTGGCTCTTACGTAGAAGTTCTCGCCGCCGGCATCGATGGTAATCGACGCGCTCCAGTTGGTGCGGTCGCGCGACAGCTCAAAGTCGTCGGTGACCTCCACGAGGATATCCTCGGTGATGCCATCGGTGTAGATAGTCACCTCTTCGGGGGCCGACGGGCTTCCGGCCTGTGCGGTAAGCTCTATGTCGCCGAGGTTGCTGAAGCCTATCACCTCGGTGGAGTAGGGCGCGTTGCGGTATATCTTCACGGGCGTAGCCTGCGAGGTGGAGGTGGCGTAGGCGGCAAACTGAGGCGTCTGTGTATCGCCGCGATAGCGCAGGGCGCGGGTCGAGGCGGTGGAGGGCTTCACGGTGGCCGTGCCGTCGGTGGCGATGGCTATTGACCACGTGTGATTGGACTCGGTGTTGTAAGCCAGCGAGGTACCGGTGCCGCCGTACTCGAGGTAGGCGCCGTTGTAGAGGGTGTAAGCGCCATTGACGAGACCCACGGTGAACACCGTCACGCCCGATTCGGGGTCGATGGTGATGTTGTTGCCCTCAAGGGTCACATCCTCGGGCACGCCGTGGCTCGACTTCAAGGCGCCGAAGGCTTTGTCGCTTGTGTTGTTGACTATGATGATGCGCTCGCCGTCGCGCAGCTGATTGACGTTGGTCACCTCGGTGAAGATAAACTCGTCGCCCTCTTCCGATACCGTGAGCATCATCTGAGCGCTTTCGCTCACCGTGGTGTTGCCGGCGGTGGCTTCGGCCACGAGGGTGCCGCGATAGATGCCCTTGCGGTCGATCTTGGCGCCTCTTACGTAGATGCTCTTGCCGGCAGCCGGCAAGGTGAGGGTCTGCGACCAGGTGTTGCCGTCGAGGCTTGCCTCAAACTCGCCGCCGAGGCGCACGGTCACCGGCGTGGTGATGTTCTCGGTGGTGACGTCGAGCATCGTGGCCATCGAACTTACACCGGGTGTCGATGTCAGAACGATGTCGGTCTCGGAGAGGTAGATATAGGGCAGGGTGGCATCGTAGCCGGTACCGGTAAGGGTCACGGTCGAGATGGCATCGCCGCTCTTGAAGGTGGCGGTGGCTGAAGCTTCACCCACTGCGGTGGGCGAGAATGTGAGCGTCAAGGTGGTGCCGGCATTGGCGGTGGCGGCGGTGACGCTGCTCTTGTTGAACTTGAAGGCCGAGCTCGAGCTGGTGATGGCCACCTTGCTGGTAAGCTCGCTCGAGAGGAGATTGACGGTGACGGTGCCGCTCTTGCCCACGCCTACGCGGCCGGCATAGATGGTGGTGCCGTCGGCCGGGGTGACGATGGTGGGGCCGGCGGTGCCGGGCCAGCCGTTGGCCGCGTCTTTGCGGTTACCCCATATATACTCGGCCAGCTCGGGGTGGTCGATGAAGGGGTTGCGGTTGCCCTGCAGCCCGTACACCAGCTCTTGGCGGTCAAGCTCTTTCTGACTTACGGGGTCTTGACGATGCCACTTGAGCAGCAGGTTGAGCGCCCAGTCGCTGAAGAACGGATACTTGGTGCCGCCCACCATAGCCGAGACCCAGGTCTCGGTTTCGTTGTAGTAGCAGGCTGCCATATAGAAGTAGCCGCGGGCGAGATCGCCTTTGTATTCGTCGTCGGGCTCAAACACCACTCCGGTAAAGCCCGGGAAGGTGCTCGTGCCGCGCTTGCCTTTGGCTATGATGGAGCCGTTGGAGAGGCGGGTGCCGCTGAGACATTCGCCGTAGGGGTCGTTGTTGCGCTGGCTGTTGACAAAGGCATCAGCCGGATAGAGGTGGAAGATGTCGGTGCCCGGCACGGTCTTCACGCCCGAGTCGTCGAGAAACCAGCTCTTGGGGAAGGAGTGCTCGCGGTCGAGACAGCCGCCCATGCCTTTCTCTTTCTTCTCCACGCCGCCGCAGCCGTGGAGGTCTTCCACGCCGTGCTGTGCGTTGGAGTAGAGGTCGTAAACGATGCCCTGGCTATTGACATCGGTGGTGGCAAACGCCTCGTAGATGTCGGAATATTTCCACACCGTGTGCTGGTTCACCACATTGTAGAGAGCGCTCAGTAGCGTCTCCTGATTCTTGCCTATCGCGGAGTCGTAGTAGCCTGAAGGCTCGGAGGCTCCGGCGGTGACGCTCATCGCGGCCACCACTATGAGAATCATTGCTTTCAAGTAAAGGTTTTTCATATCTTGCTTTATGGTTATAGTTCCTATACAAATCTCAAAGTTACGCATAAAATTCCGAATAATTGCCAAGTGGGGCGGATTTTTCACAAAAAGCTGCTCCCGCGGCCCCTTTCGGGGGCGAGAGCAGCTCATTTATGGGGTGAAATCAGTGATGAGGAGGGCGGCTCACTCGCCGGCGAGCACCATCTCGAGTAGGGCTGAGACGTCGTTGCCATCGACGTTGCCATCGGCGTTGACGTCGGCCACTGCCTTCTGCTCATCGTCCACGCCGCCGGCGAGCACCATCTCGAGCAGAGCCGAGACGTCGTTGCCATCCACTGCGCCATCGGTATTGACATCGCCGCGGGAAGCCGCGTCGGCGGCCGGGGTCGTCAGGTCGATGCTATCGGACCATTCGCTTGCTGTGCCCGAGGCGAGCACGCTGCGCACGCGGTAGCTGTAGGCGGTCAGCGGCTTGGCAGGCACGCGATAGGAGGTGCCGGTGATGTCGGTGTAGGTGGCGGTGGTGTAGCTCATCACGCTCTCGGTGCCCGAGGCTTCGCCGGCCTTATACAGCTCCACGTCGTCGAGCATAAAGCGGTTCTTGCTGTCGTTGACGCTTACGAAGGAGACTTTGGCTGCGGCGATGGTGGCCGTGAACGGCACGGTGTGGGTCTCAAACGCGCCCTTGGCGAGCGTCACCACGGTGTCGGCCACTACGGTGCCGTTGCCATCGGTGGAGCGAATGGTCACTTGAATGGTGTTGTTGGTGTCGTTGGCCCACGCGCCGGCGCGGAATGTCAGGAAGCCCTCTGCGGGGAAGTCGCTGATTTCGGGGGTGACTACAGTGCCTCCGCTCTTGCCCGTGCCTACCGACACGCAGGCCGAGCCGGCCTTGGCATTGGAGAAGGTCCAGCCGTCGGTCGAGGCTGTGGGGGAGGCGTTGTTGCTGATGCCGCTCCAATTGCCGTCGTTGCCGCCTTGGCCGGCGCAGAGGTCGAAGCCTTCGACGAAAATCTGCGTGGGCTCGGTGGAGGCGGGCTGCTCAGTCACCGTGGCTTCGGTCACTTCCAGCTCATAGTGGTGGGCGCTTTCCACGGCGGTCCAGCGGGCTACGAAGCTGTCGGACATCACCGATGTGGCTTCGAGCGCATCGGGCGCTACGGCTTCCTCGGCAGGCTCTGTGACCACGTGGGAGAGCGATACGGTGGTGGCTACGTTGCCGAGCGTTATCTCCACGGCGCCCGGGTAGCTATCGGCCTCGTTCTGGGGCATCGCTTCCACATATATCGTGGTGGAGAGGGGGCTGAGCGTCAGGCTCTGCACGGCTTCGCCATCGGCGGTGGCCGATACGCTGTAGTCGCCGAGCGCTTCCACAATCAGCTCGGAGCCGGCGGGCGCGTTATCGACGGTGATGTTGACCGATTGGCGGGCCGGTGTGGTGCCCGGCTCCGACTCGAAGCGCAGCTCATCAGGCGTGGCGCTCACCGTGGCTGTAGGCTCCGGGCCTTCACCACTCGAGGCGTTCTGCTGATAGAGGGTGATGTAGTAGATGGTGGAGCTTGACTGAGTGGTGCCATAGCAGCGGAAGGGCGTGCCCGCTCCGGTGTTGTACTTCAGCACACGCTCGCTATAGGCCTTGGGCGAAAGCAGCGCCTGGCCTGCGGCATTGAAGGTGATGGCCCATTTCTCCTGGGTGTCGGCGTAGTGGAGGGCGTTGCTGTCGGAGAGCAGGCCGAGGTAGTACTTCTCAGCCTCGTCGTAGAGGGTCCACTCGCCGGTGCTGCCGCCGAGGGTGATGGGGTGGGCCGTAGAGCTGCCGAGGGTGATAGTGTTCACGTTGTCGGCGCGGTTGATGGTCACCGTAGCGGCGCCGCCGCCACCGTTGCCCGACTGGATAGTGGTGGTGGTGAGGGCCTTGGAGTCGGATTCGTACACGATGAGCAGCTTGCGCCCTGCGGTGAGGTCGTTGACCGTTGTTATCTTGGTATATACTTCGCTGTCGCTGGGGTCGTTGCCGTTGCCGCCGTCTTCGGCTGCGGTGGCTTTGAGGGTGACGGTGGAGCTTACCTCGCTACTGCGCAGGGTGAGGGTGGCGGTGTGGCTGCCCACTTCGGCGGGGGCGTAGGTGATGGCGATGGTGGCCCCGGCATTAGCCTCGGCCGCGCTCACCGTATAGGTCGAGAGCGTGAAGTAGCTGCCCGAGAGGGTCAGGGTGAGCGCCTCGGTGAGGTTCACTCCTTTCACGGCTACGCTCTTGGTGATGTGGGTATCGGGCGAGGTGGTGCCCACGGTGATGGTGGAACCGTTGGTGGGCGTGGTGAGCTTGGGAGTGGTGGAGGCGGTGCCTTGCCAGCCGCCGGCGTCGTCTTTGTTCTCACCCCACACGTATTCGGCCAACTCGGGGTGGTCGATGAAGGGGTTGCGGTTGCCTTGCTTAGCATATACTGCCTCTTGGCGGTCGAGCTCTTTCTGACTGACGGGGTCGTTGCGGTGCCATTCCATCAGCATATTGACACTCCAATCTTTGAACGCCGGGTAGGAGTTGCCGGCGAGGTTGGTGGCGCCGCTGCTCCAGGTGTCTATCTTGCTATTGTAGCAGGCGGCCATATAGAAGTAGGTGCGGGCCAAGTCGCCTTTGTACTCATCGTCGGGCTCAAACACATCGCCGGAGTAGCCGGGGTAGGTGCAGGTGCCTTTGCGGCCGAGCGCACGCACGTTGCCGTTGGAGGGCAGGGTGGTGCCGTTGGCGCATTCGCCGTAGGGGAGGTTGCCGCGCTGTCCGTTCACCTTGCCGTCGGTGGGATACACGTGAAACGCGTCGGAGTACATCGGTGTGGCTTTGTTAAACCAGCTTTTGGGCATTGAGTGCTCGCGATTCCAGCAGTCGCCCACGTTCTTGTAGTTGCCGCAGGCGTTGCCTATGGAGTAGCTGCTGGTGGAGTACATATCCCACAGCGAGCCGTCGGCGCGGGTGTCGGAGGTCTTGTACAGGTCCTCGAGGCCGGCGCTGTAGCCGATGGTAGTGTGGTCGCTGATGCACGACTCAAGAGCTGCGAGCAGCGCGCCTTTGCTCTTGCCGCGCGCCGCGTCATAATAGCCGTCGGGCTCTGCAGCCGGAGCCGACGCCGCCACAAGCGCTGCCACTGCAAGCGCCGTGAGTTTCATTTTGTTCATTCAGTCAGTGTTTTACTTGTTTTATGGTAAGTTGATTGGGTAATCCACACGATTAGCCGGCTGCAAAGTTACCTCAAACCATCGTAATTACCAAATCAAAATCGCAGGGAGCGTAGAAATCATAGAGTTCTCAGAATTCTTATAAGCAGTAGAAGCAAGAAAAGAGGCGGCCCGCTGCGGGGTCGCCTCTCGCTTATCGGGAGGGGAGGACACGGCATGCCGTGTCCCTACACGTTTGTTAGAAGTCGGTGTCGCGGATTACGCTGTTGACCATCGTCTTCTTGCCGTTGATGATGTAGAGCTGACCCGGGACGGTGGCGCGCACGCGCTGGCCTTGCAGGTTGTAGATGCCGCGCACCTTCATCGTCTCATTGTCGTTGCCGATGCCGTTGATGCCCGTGGGAATATCCTCGGAGGTGGGAGCTTTGGTGATGAGGAACTGATAGCTCTGCGAGCCGAGGTCTACCTCGCGCAGGCGAGGCGACGAAGACGCGCCGCTGGTGGTTACGAATATGCCCTCGAGCGTGTTGTAGTTGGTGCCGGAGCTTTCCACCCAGCCCGTGGTGCTGGCGAAGAGCGAGGTGTCGAGGAGTATCGACACGTCGTTGCCGGCCGAGGTGCCGAACGCCTTCCAGGTGCCGTTCTGCTGCTTCTTGAGCGAGGCATAGAACTTGGTGGTGTACTCATATACCTGCGGGCGCACATAGTCGTTGTCGTCGGGCGAAGCCACGAGGTTGTGCACCTGATACTCGTTGGTGGGCACGTTGTTGTCGCCGCTCTGGGCTGCTACCGACGTTGGCTGTGAGGTAGCGACGTAGTAGTAGCCGGGCTTGCTGCTGTCGCGCGAGCCTTTGAAGCCCGAGATGGTCTTGCCGAGGTATTGGCTCGGATTGGTAAGGCCTGAAATAGCCACCCAGTCGCGCTGGTCGTACTTGGTAAAGTCGTCGGAATAGGTGCCGGCATTAGCGCTCTTCTCCGAGGCGTTGCCTTCGGTGATTTGATTCTCACCGGCCGAAGCGCAGCCGTAGGCGATGCCGTTACCGTCAACGTAAGCGATGTTGACCGGCAGGTCGATCGATGAGGTCCCTACAGCCTCGCCGAGGGTGGTAGGCGT
>CAMHGU010000072.1 GCA_946184715.1 uncultured bacterium
GCAAGCACCGCAATCGATAAGGAGTTTTTTCTATTGGTCGCTTTCATCTTATTCCAGAGTATTTTATAACCTGCAAATTTACGCAAAAAAATAGGGCCAGTCAAGCCATTGCGGCCGAAAAGTCGATTTGGGCAGCTTGATATTGCATTAATGCACTACTTAAGTGCAAAGTGGCGCTGTTTCAACGATGCTTTGAGACTACGTTATCGGCGATTTGATGGTAGAGGTCCAGGTAGGCTTGCGCCATGGCGGCGCTGCTGTAGCGGGCCGCTACGGCTTGGTGGCGCCGACGGGCCGCATCGCTGTCGAATGGACGCCGCAGCTGCGCCATCACCTCAGTGGCAAGAGCCTTGATGTCGACATCGGCCACGGCGGTGCCACCGCAGGCGGCGAGCATCTCGGTGGTGGCGGTATTGGCGAAGCCCACCACGGGAGTGCCGCAGGCCAACGCCTCGGCCACGGCCATTCCCCACGTCTCGCTGCGCGACAAGCTGACCGCCACGGCCGCTGAGCGCAGCTTGGCGCGCATCTCCTCGGCGTTCAAATAGCCAAGGCGGGTGATGCCCGGCTGGTGGCTGAGCGGGGCATAGCGTATCTCGCCCGCCACCTCTATCTCCACCTCGGGCGGCAGCAATCGCCGCAGCTCCACAAGGCGGTCGGCGCCTTTGGCAGTATTCCACACGTTGGCCACTGCCAGCACCACCGGCCTGCGTGGCTCATCAGCTGCGGGGCTGTAAAATTCGCTATCGATACCGTTGGTGATGAGCCTCACAGGGTAGAGCCCCGCCTTCTCGGCTTCGCTCTTCATCCATTGGCTTACAGCTACATAGCTCACCGGCGCGAGCCCCTTCAGCAATTCGCGCTTGAGCGCGACGTTGCGGCCGGAGCGATCGGTGTAGCTACGCGGATAGCTGCCTCGGAGCGGACAGTGGCGACACTGCGCCTCCATCCATAGCTTGCAGCCGGCTATGTCGGGGCTGGCGCAGTGGCCAGTAAGCAGCCAATGGTCGTGCAAGGTGACGACTACGGATATCTGCTTTTCAATCAGGTATTTAAGGAGCGCCGGCAGGTGCAGATAGTAGCCGTGGAGATTGTGGAGGTGCACCACATCGGGGCGAGCTGCGTCGATACGGCGGCAAAGCGCCTCAGTGGCGTGCCGCGAAGCCAATCCGTGGCGGTCGAGCAGTCGCGACGCCAAGAAATGGGCGATGCAGCCGGCACGGCTGCCTATGCGCCACAGCGCGGCCTCGGCCACTGCCGTGTCGCCCCGCGAGGCGGCGATGATAGCTTCATCGCCATCGCGCGTCAGGCGCTCGGCGATAGCATCGACTATGCGGCCGGTGGCGCCTTCGCCTGATACTGTATTTATCTGCAACACCTTCATTCTCAACTCAATATATAAGCCGCAATTAATGCCGCCACAAGCAGCAGGCCATAGCCTACCGTCCAGATTACGAAAGCCTTACGCCCCACTCCGCCACTTACGCGAAGCAGCACATAGCTTGCCACCGTGGCATACGCGGGCAGCAACGGCAGCCAATAGCGCGACACCGTGCCGCCGTACACATAGGCGATAATAAGATACGGCACCGCCCACGCGAGGCACCATCGTCCTACTCCGCCGCCACGCCCTATGCTTCCGCCCATGACGATGAAGAAGAGCATCAACCCGCCCACGGCATACCACGGGAAACCGATGTGGCTATACATCTGCGACGCGCCGTACTCGCGCGAGCTGGGCATATTCCACGCCAGCGGTATCAAATATTGCACGCCGGCGGTGACAGGCAGCAGCGAGAGTTTTTTCCACACAGGCTGCTGCATATAGTCGCCCATAAAGGCGTTGTAGGAATCGTGGGAGCTGCGCTCCGGGCTATCGAAATAGTGCTGCATAGCCGCGGGGTGGCCCTCCACGATGAGGATGTCGCGATGCAGCCCGTGATGGGTGGTGGCATAAGCTATCGACAGCGCCACGACGGCAATCGCGGCCGCGCCTATTGCCTGGCGCCAATTGGAGCGGCGCGCCAGCAACGCGATAGCTACAATCACCGGATAGAGCATTGAGCCGCGGTTGAGCCCGAGGAGCACGGTCCCGGCAATCATCAGGCCGGCATCGGCAGCAAGGCTGAGACGGTGCGCCCCCGGCAGTTCCACAAGGCGCGCCGCGGCCACCCCTATCATCGCCATCGCCAGATACAGGCTCGGCTCTTTGAGAATCACCTCGCCACAGCCCAGCCAGTAGCAGCAGGCGGCAGTCATCGCCATTGCCAGGGCGGCAAAGAGGGAGCGCCGGCGCTGCGTGTCGCAATACGGGGCGAGAACGCGCTCGGCCATAAGCGCCACAAGCGGGAGCGAGAGCATCATCAGCAGATAGTTGAGCAGCAGCGGCACAAGGAGATTGGGCCCGCCGGTGAGATGCCACAGCAGGGCCACCGTAGCCGGGAAGGCCATATACGGCACATTGGCCGTGACCACCTCGCCGCGATAGAGCTGCTCAGCGCAGAGCCATAGGCGATAGGAATCATCGTTGGCCAGATGCGGAGCGGCAAGGCTCGCGCCGGCGGTAAACTGCACGATATTGGCCACGAGCAGGCAGCACGCCACCGCGGCAGCGGCCGCAAGCGCCACGTTGCCCACGGTGTAAGCCACGCATAGCTTGCCGTAGCTCCACCGAGCCGCTGTCCAGATTGCCGCGCAAGCGATTATCGTTATTATTATGCCTATCGTGGTAGTCAACAGAATATGCTTTCATGGCCGCCGCGGCGGCACTTCCGACTGCGAATTTACACATTATATCCGTCATTACAGCACTTTCTTCGCCCATTTTTTACAATTCGCACTCTCTTTTTGTCAATTTTCCCTATGTCGCATTTTTCTGTTGAGATTGTGAAAAAACTTTCTTATATTTGCGGTGCCGAAACTGATCGCAACAGGTTCGGCGTGCAAAATCGGAAAGATTTTGTGAAATAATAATGGTTTAGGTGAATAGTGATGAAGATGGTGTGTTGTGAAACACGCCTCTTCTTTTTTATATACTCCGAAGGCCCTCTACACGGCGTAGAGAGCCTTCGGAGCTACTCGGGTGGGCGATGCGTTCAGTCGTCGTCGCCGTCGGCGAGCAGGGCGTCGATGAAGCCGTCGATCTTCTCTCGGGTTACTTGCTGCATCACCACCACATGGGCCAGGTCGCCGCCGAAGCGGTCATCGTGACCCTGCGCAAGGGTGTAGCGGGCCACAATCTCGGGCGAAGGCCGCTTGAAGAAGACGGTGTTGCTGAATTCGTTCTTCCAGGCGGGCCAGCCTATGGCGTCGAGGCGCCGCTTGAGATAATCGGCGCAGTCCATCATCTGCTCGGCTTGCCGCGCCCAGCCCTCGGCGCCCACCTTTTTAATCAGCCACCAGAACTTCAGAGGCTGCACAGCATCGCGCGAGCAGCTGATCATTCGCATATTGCTATTGAGATAGGTGACGTTGAAGTCGGATTGGTTGTCGTAAATCTCGCGCGTGCAGAAAAACAGGCCCGAGGGCGAGTCGATACCGAAGAATTTATGGCCGCTGATGGCAATTGACTCGTAGCCCACGGCCGTGCGGCTCACCATATCGCGGTAGCGGGTGAAGGGGAGATAGCCGCCGAAGAGAGCCGCATCCACGTGGCGATAGATGCCGGGAATCTCGGGGTGACGGGCAAGCAGAGCGTTGAGTGCCGGCATATCGTCGATAGCGCCTTTGAACGTGGAGCCCATAGCGTAGATGATAAGAGCCGGACGGCCGGTATCGAGCGCCTTCTCCAGCTCTTCGGGAATCATACGCCCCATAAGGTCGCTCTTGATGAGCCGCACCTCAAGGTTCTGGAGGTGGGCCAGGCGAAGGTTGGAATAATGAGCTTCGTCGCTTACATACACTATCGGCTCCAGCCCTGTTCGGTTTCTCAGATAGTTGACCCCGAAGTAGATGCCGTGGTTGTTGCCATCGGTGCCGCTATGGGTCACTATCCCCCACACGTCGTCGAGCGCGAAGCCGTAGAGCGGCGCGAAGTATTCAATGACGTCGCGCTCGAAGGCCTGCGAGGACATCGGCCACGGCGTGTCGGTCATCGGGTCGCCGGCGTTGTTGAGGTTGACCGATTCCATCCCGCTAGAGAGATACCACTGATAGAAATCGCGCATCGACGATTGCTGGTTGGCGGGGTAGCCGAAGTAGGTGGACTGTCCCTCTTTCCAAGCCTCGACCCACTCGTCGAGTTTCTCGAAGCCCGACGACTGCCCCTGAGCGCCAAGCGCCGCAGCGAGCATCGCCGGCACGATGAGTAATCGCAATAAGGTTTTCATAATTGCCATCGATTAAATTACACATCACAAATTTACACAATATATTTCTATCCTGAAAAGCATAGGGCACCTTCGCCGCAATAATACTTGGCGGGCGGAGACGCGGGGGCTTGGCGGAGTGAAAAAAAAGTGTTACCTTTGCAGCGGAATGGTGACGCCGCTGCCACGCTTGTGAGGCGCGGCGCTGAAAAGGGAATCAGGTGAGAATCCTGAGCAGTCCCCGCTGCTGTAAGTTCCGAGAGTCGCTATGCCGGCGAGAGCCACTGCCCCGCGCGTGGGTGGGAAGGCCAGGCAAAGCGATGGAACGAGCCAGAAGACCTGCCACTCCCCCTCTTGCCCCAAGGCGGAAGAGCGGTGACGATGTGTTTCCGTGGGATAGAGCCACAGCGCCGTGAATCAAGACGTAGAGGAAGGCACTATATAATAAGGTGTCGCCTCAGCCGTGATTGCGAAGCCATAACGCATCGTCAGTGCCGCATCCTTCAGCCGCAATGAGGCCGAGGGATGAATTGTTTTATGTACGCTTGGAATGACCGAGAATCGACATATCGACCGCGAGCCCCGGGCTGCCACAGCAGCACGGGCTGCCGTGCGTACATCATTGGCCGGAAAAATCGACAGGGCGAGTGCCCCTGCCTTCGTTTGTCATAATAATAACTACAACAGCAACGCCGCCCGAGCGGGGCTAAGAGCGCACTCGCTTAGCCCTGCTCGCGCACTTTAATCAATTATGCCTATGCGTAACTTTACTCTTATCCTTACAGCGCTCCTCGCAAGCTTCGGTATGGCCCAAGCACAGGACGCTCCTGAGACGCTCGTAGTGAGCGTTCCCGGCTCGCAGATTGTAGCGAGCGACGACCCCGTAGAGCTCGAATTTGCCGTCACCGGCGGCGAAGCGCCCTACACTTTCAAGCTCACTTCAATCGACCTGGCCGTGAATGAGACCGTTGAATCGGAGGATATGAACGTGATTGTCCCCCTCTCGTTCGCCGCATCGACCTCGGTACTGGTTGAGGTAGAGAGCCACGATGGCCTGCTGGGCCACTCGTCGTTCGACGTAGTCCGCACCGACAATGGCGCCGGTCTCACCGCCGACTTTGAGAACATCGCCACCGATGGGCAGTACTGGAACGGCTTCGCCGCAGCCGATGGCGGCGCCACCTACTGCTACATCTATAGTGGCGGCATCGGCTTCCAGAACCAGTACACCCCCATGTGGAGCTACTGGTCGGGCACAGCCGTATCGGGCGATCTCTCCACCGAGTTCGACCCGAAGAATGCTATGGAAGGCCAATATCGCAACGTGACCGGCCGGGCCTACGACGGCGAGCAATTCGCCGTCCACTACTGGTCGTCGTGGGAGCCCCTCAACTTCAAGGTAGTCGGTAAAGACGGTAACGGAATGGAGCTGCAGGGCGTGGCTATCACCAACACCTTCTACACCGTCAACAGCATCCTCAACGGCGACGCCATGGCTAAGCCGTTTGCCGAGGGCGACTATATGAAGCTCACCTTCACCGGCGACAACGCGAGCGGCACCCCCGCCGAGATTTACCTCGCCGACTATCGCGACGGCAACACCTACGTGCTCAACGACTGGGAATGGCTCGACCTCTCCTCGCTCGGCAAAGTGACCACCATCAACGTGGCCCTCGAGTGCACCAACGAAATGACCCCCACCTATTTCGCCTTCGACACTATGACCGAGAAGGGCAGCGGCATCAATGCCGTGAAGGTAGGCCAGGACTGCAAGGTGGCTATCCGCGCCATCGGCAATGGTCTGCAGGTGAATGGTCTTAACGAAACAGCCACGCTGCGCGTGTTCAGCCTCGACGGTCGCCAGGTACTGGCAGCTGAGGTATCGGGCAGCCACAACGGCGTCAGCACCGCCACGCTTCCCGCCGGCAGCTACATAGCCACTGTAGCCGGTGCTTCGGCCAAGTTTATGAAACGCTAAGATTTCTCTTTACTCCAATTCTTCTATATCAAGGGCGAGACGCCGCCGATGGCGCCTCGCCCTTTCCTTTTCTCCTTAACCGCTTAGAACTCTTAGCCTACCGGCTGCGCCTAAGCAGCGAGGGGCCTCGCCATTGCCGGCGGGGCCCCTCGCGATATGGTAGCGCGCTCTGCGGGTCAGTCTTTGAGCTTGGCGCAGAGGTAGTTGCGGTTCATACGGGCGATGTTGCTCAGCGAGATGTTCTTGGGGCACTCAGCGGCGCAAGCACCGGTGTTGGTGCAGTTGCCGAATCCCAGCTCGTCCATCTTAGCCACCATAGCCTTCACGCGGCGCGCCTTCTCGGCTTGGCCTTGCGGCAGGAGCGCGAATTGGCTCACCTTAGCCGAGACGAAGAGCATAGCGGAGCCGTTCTTGCAGGCAGCCACGCAAGCGCCGCAGCCTATACAGGAAGCCGAGTCCATAGCCTCGTCGGCAGCGGTCTTGGGGATAGGAATGGCGTTGGCATCCTGAGCGCCGCCGGTGTTGAACGACACGTAGCCGCCGGCTTGCTGAATCTTATCGAAAGCGTTGCGGTCCACCATCAGGTCCTTAATCACGGGGAAGGCGGCCGAGCGCCACGGCTCAATGGTGATGACGTCGCCCTCGTGGAAGCGGCGCATATACAGCTGGCACGTGGTGGCGCCGGTGGCCGGGCCGTGGGGGTGACCGTTGATATAGAGCGAGCACATACCGCAGATACCTTCGCGGCAGTCGTGGTCGAAGGCCACAGGCTCTTTCTTGTCGGCCACGAGTTGCTCGTTGAGGATATCGAGCATTTCAAGGAACGACGTGTCACCCGGTATGTCCTTCATCTGGTAGGTCTCGAAGTGACCTTTCTCCTTAGGGCCGGCTTGGCGCCACACCTTCAGGCTGAAGCTTATATTTTCATCCATAGTAGAGTCTTCGTTTTAAAGTGTTATTCCTTGTAGTTTCGTGTTTGAACCTTAATGGCCTCGTATTCGAGAGGTTCCTTGACGAGGGCCGGCTCCTTGTCGTCGCCTTGATAGTCCCAGCACGACACGTAGAAGTAGTTCTCGTCGTCGCGCTTGGCCTCGCCTTCGGGAGTCTGGTACTCTTCTCGGAAGTGACCGCCGCAGCTCTCGTTGCGGTTGAGGGCGTCGTAAGCCACGAGTTCACCCATAGTGATGAAGTCGTCGAGGCGGAGAGCCTTGTCAAGCTCGATGTTCATACCCTCTTTCTCGCCGGGGATGAAGAGCTCGGTCTCGAACACCTTGCGGATGCGCTTCAGCTCGTCGAGCGCCTTGAGCAGGCCTTCCTTGGTGCGGCCCATACCCACGTATTCCCACATAATGTGGCCCAGCTCCTTGTGGATAGAATCCACCGAGCGGGTGCCCTGGATAGCCATCAGGTGGTCGATACGGTCGTTGACGGCCTTCTCGGCGGCGTCAAATTCGGGAGTGTCGGTCGAGAAGCGCGGCACGGTAATCTGGTCGCTGAGGTAGTTCTGAATGGTGTAAGGCAGCACGAAGTAGCCGTCGGCGAGGCCCTGCATCAGGGCCGAGGCACCGAGGCGGTTGGCGCCGTGGTCGGAGAAGTTACATTCGCCTATGGCGAAGAGGCCCTTGACGGTGGTCTGGAGCTCGTAGTCAACCCAGAGGCCGCCCATCGTGTAGTGGATAGCGGGATAGATCATCATCGGGTTGTAGTATTCCACGCCGTCGATAGTGTTGGCGAGCTTGCCGGGGTTGACGTCGGTAATCTCCTCATACATATCGAAGAGGTTGCCGTAGCGCTGGCGTATCACATCGATGCCGAGGCGGCCTATAGCCTCGCTGAAGTCGAGGAATACGGCCTTGCCGGTGTTGTTCACGCCGAAGCCCTTGTCGCAGCGCTCCTTAGCGGCGCGCGAGGCCACGTCGCGGGGCACGAGGTTGCCGAATGCCGGATAGCGGCGCTCGAGATAGTAGTCGCGGTCCTCTTCGGGGATGTCGCTACCCTTGATTTCGCCGCTTTGCAGCTTCTTGGCATCTTCGAGCTTCTTGGGCACCCAGATGCGGCCGTCGTTGCGGAGCGACTCGCTCATCAGGGTGAGCTTCGACTGCTTGTCGCCGTGCACGGGAATACAGGTGGGGTGAATCTGCACGTAGGCGGGGTTGGCCATCATAGCGCCTTTCTTGTAGCACTCGATAGCGGCCGAGCAGTTGCAGCTCATAGCGTTGGTGGAGAGGAAATATACGTTGCCGTAGCCGCCGGTGGCAACCACCACGGCGTGGGCGGCGAAGCGCTCGAGCTTGCCGGTGACGAGGTTCTTGGCGATGATACCGCGGGCGCGGCCGTCGATAATCACCACGTCGCGCATCTCGTAGCGGTTGTAGCTCTTCACCTTGCCCATCTGAATCTGGCGGTTGAGCGAAGAGTAGGCACCGAGGAGCAGCTGCTGGCCGGTTTGGCCCTTAGCGTAGAAGGTACGCGACACCTGAGCGCCACCGAAGGAGCGGTTGGCCAGCAGGCCGCCGTATTCGCGAGCGAAAGGCACGCCCTGTGCCACGCATTGGTCTATGATATTGTTCGACACCTCAGCCAAGCGATACACGTTGGCCTCGCGAGCGCGGTAGTCGCCGCCCTTCACGGTGTCGTAGAAGAGGCGATACACCGAGTCGCCATCGTTCTGATAGTTCTTAGCTGCGTTGATACCGCCCTGTGCCGCGATAGAGTGGGCGCGGCGAGGCGAGTCTTGAATGCAGAAGTTGAGCACGTTGAAGCCCATCTCGGCAAGCGTGGAGGCTGCCGAAGCGCCGGCCAGACCGGTACCCACCACGATGACATCGAGCTTACGCTTATTGGCGGGGTTGACCAGCTTCTGATGAGCCTTATAATTGGTCCATTTTTCAGCCACAGGACCCTCGGGGATGCGAGAGTCGAGGACTACGTTTTTCTTTTCTTCCATAATGTATGGTTGGGGTTAAGCGTTATTTACCACAATCGGCGGGAGCCGCTTCGCACTGCTCAATGCAAGCCGTGTCGGCGCAGCAGGCGCAATTAGACTTCACAGTGAAGCACACAGCTTCGAGGAGGAACAAGCCGCACACCACTCCGGCCCAAATCTTGGAGATAAGGCGCAGGCGCGATTGCCAGAGCTTGTTGTTGGCTCCGAGCGACTGAAACGCACTCCAAAAACCGTGGGTCATATGGAACCAGAGAGCCACAAACCCGATGACGTAGATGGCGAGGGTTACATAGCCGCAAGTGCCGTGGAACACGGAGCCGAGCAGGGCGGAACCGGCCTCAGGCTCTTTGCCCATCATCTCCGGCAGCTGCATCTTAGCCCAGAAGTGCACAAGATGGAGGCAGATGAAGCAGCAGATGATGATACCGAGGGCAAGCATATTCTTCGATGCCCATTCCACATCCTT
>CAMHGU010000073.1 GCA_946184715.1 uncultured bacterium
ATTAAATATTACCGCAAATTTACTAAATTTTGCCGATATTCGGGCAATCGGGGAGCAATTTTTTTCCTTACGGGCCCGCGGGGCGCTACGGCTTGGCGCTAAGGCTGTGCCTCGCTATTTATGACCGCGGCAGGGGCGGGATGGTTTAACGGCGCGGCGTGCGAAAGCGAGAGAGCCTCCGTGCCGGGGGTGGCGCGGCGGCTCTGAGGCGGTGAGAAGATGGCGCTACAACGCTGATTCGTAGTATTTGTCGAGCCATTTGTCGCGATATTCGCGGCCTACGGCTTGGCGGCGGTCGGCGAGGGCGGGAAGGCCTATTTCGCAGGCCACGCGGTCGATGAGACCGGCGAGCTGCATCGCTTCGTGGCGGCTGGTGAGGGCGCTCCAGGTGGTGACTTGCCGATTGATGTCGATGGTGAGCCAGCGGTCGTCGGCCTCGCTGAGGCGCTTGAGGGCTTCGGCCCACACGATGATGGCCTTCATAGGGTGGCCCGAGGCGCAGCAGGTGAGGCCAAGCTCAATGGCGAGCCGCGCTTGAAGGCGGGCCGACGCAATAGCGCCGATGCGGGCAAGTTCTTGAGCTACAAACTCGTTGAGGTGCTCCGCATCGAGCAGAGCGAGAGTGCCGTCGCTTTGGCAGCGGGCCACTCGGTAATAGCTTTTTCGTGCCATAACTGTGATTCCTTCAATTAGTTGAACAATAAGTAAATGAACTCTATGAAGACAACGCTCCGCCGGCAAACGCCACGGCGCTACGGCAGGCCGCAGCAAGCCCTTGACGGGGCGAGCCTTCAATTCTCATTTAGTCAGATTGCTTGGAGGAAATCTATGTCAGTGCATATAGAGGGTCGTAATTCGTTTCGACACCGCAAAGATAGGCATTGTCGATAATCTGCGCAATAGTCGCGGCGAAATTTTTCAAAAGATGGGGGCGAGGAGCGCGGCGATGCGCTCTAAGGCTGCGGCGTCGGTGGCATCAAAGGTGCCGAGCTGCTCGCTGTCGATGTCGATGACGCCTTTGACCTCGCCGTCGCGGCCGATTATCGGGACTACAATCTCGGAGCGCGAGAGCGAGCTGCAGGCGATGTGGCCGGGAAATTGCTCCACATCGGGGACAATCAGTGTGGCGGCCTTTGCCCAAGCGGTGCCGCACACTCCGCGACCTCGCTTGATGCGCACACACGCCAGCGGCCCCTGAAACGGCCCGAGCACCAACGCATCGGCCACCACGCGGTAGAAACCGGTCCAGAGATTATCGAAGGTGTAATGAATCATCGCGGCCACATTGGCCATCGCGGCCACGGCGTCGGTCTCGCCCTCGAGCATCGCTTCCACTTGCGGCAGCAGGGTGGCCCAGCGCTCGGCTTTGTCGCCTGAGGATATGATTAGATTTTCCGACATACTATATAAGGTGCTTTCGGTTGCGCAAATGTAGCGATTTATTCCCGAATGGGCAGCGCCGGAGTGAATATTGGAGGGTGGGAGGGTGTAATTTTGTATCTATTAACGTAAAGGTGTCAAAATTTGGCACACATGAGCCTTAGCTTTGCGACAGAAACTCACATTCGCACCCCCATATATCGCACACACCTTCGCGATGCCGTCGGCGCCGGTGAGTTTTTGGGTAGCTCACGGCCGGCGGCATCCACTTTAGTCACGGATTGTAGGAGTAATGTTTCGAAAATGCGGAAGAAAGCTCGCCGATTTGTGAAAATTTTGCATATCGGCGAGTTTTCTTTCGGGATTAGTGGAGTTGACTCAAGAAGTGACTAATAGTCTTTGTTTGGGCTGCCTTTCCGGCTCGTGGGATTTGCTTTTGCCGCCGTGGTTGATTATCTTTGCGGTAGATTACAATATTTATATTATGAAGGATAAAATCAGGCGGGCAGGTTTGCTCGGAATTTTACTATTAACGGTCTTTGCTTGCCGGAGTGGGCAGAAGGCCGAATTGGCTATGCCCACGGTTTCTATCGAAGAAGGCGAGGTGGTAACGGCTCTGCAGCAGATGTATGCCGATGTGTTCACCTCCTATCTCAACAAGGCTACCGATTCAGAAGGCCGTTATAAGGATTGCTATTACTTCGATTCCCTATATTGCTCGGCGAGTTATAAGGCACTTGAGGCAGAGGCGTTTAAGCTTTTTGCCGACGATGGGTTAGGCCCTATCGACTACGACCATTGGTACATGGGGCAGGACTACAGCAACGATGTCAATTGCCGCGTGCAGAGCGTGAATGTCATCAGCGCCACCCGTGCCGAGGCCGATGTTGTCATTCACAACTTCACCAACGAGACTGAGGTGAAGCTGTCGCTCGTGAAAGAGGATGGGCGATGGCTTATCGACGACTTTACGGGGCCGTGGGGCTTCAGCGAGAAGGAAGAGTATCGCCGCTACGTAAGGCTTGGCCCTGACAAATACTTTGAGAGCAATGATTGAGCAGTATCAGCTACGTGTGCAGCCTGCGGTGGCACATTCCGAGGCCGAGCTTCGGCGTTACGTGTCGAGCCGCTACGGCATCAAGCACAGCGACATCAAGGGGCTTCGCATCGTGAAGCGCTCTATCGACGCTCGCCAGCGGCAAGTGATGGTAAACCTCACGGTGCTTGTGGCTGTGGGTAAGCAGGCAGAGTTCACGCCACGCTTTGAACCAATCAGATACCGCAAAGTTGACGGGCATCGTCAGGCCATAGTGGTGGGCGCCGGCCCGGCCGGGCTCTTCGCCGCGCTGCGGCTTATAGAGCTTGGCATCAAGCCTATAGTGCTCGAGCGCGGCAAGGACGTGGAGAGCCGGCGGCTCGATGTGGCGCGAGTGTCGCGTGAAGGGGTGGTTGACCCCGATTCCAACTACTGCTTTGGTGAAGGCGGTGCCGGGGCTTATTCCGACGGCAAACTCTACACCCGGAGCAAGAAGCGCGGCGACATCGACCGCATACTGCGCATCTTCTGCCAGCACGGCGCCAAGGAGGATATCCTCATCGACGCTCATCCCCACATCGGCTCCGATAAGCTCCCGGCCATCATCAAAGCGATGCGCACCACCATCATCGATTGCGGTGGCGAGGTGCGCTTCGGCACTAAGGTGACGAAGTTGCTTACCGATGGCGACGCTGTAGCGGGCGTGCTTGCCGGCGACGCGGAATTTCGCGGTCCGGTAATCTTGGCCACGGGCCATTCAGCTCGCGATGTGTATCAGATGCTTGCCGAAGCCGGCATCGAGCTTGAGGCCAAGGGCATCGCCGTGGGCGTCAGGCTCGAGCACCCGCAGCACGTCATCGATGAGATACAGTACCACTCCAAGGCCGGACGAGGACAGTACCTGCCTGCGGCCGAGTATAGCTTTGTGACCCAGGTCGATGGCCGCGGCGTGTACTCTTTCTGTATGTGCCCTGGCGGTGTGGTTATTCCGGCGGCGAGCGCCGACGGGCAGCTCGTGGTCAATGGAATGTCGCCGTCCAATCGCGGCACCTACTGGGCCAACTCCGGTATGGTCGTGGAGGTGCGCACCGACGATGTCGATGAGCAGCTCTACGGCGCCGATTCGCTCAAGATGATGCGCTTTCAGGCAGCGATGGAGCGTGAGGCCTGGGAGCAAGCCGGGCGGTCGCAGCGCGCCGGAGCGCAGCGTATGGTCGATTTCGTGGAGGGGCGTGAGTCGAAGCTGATACCGCCATCGTCGTATCCGGCAGGCGTGCAGCCCTCGCGGCTCGACCGCTGGCTGCCGCCTATGGTGGCCGGCCGCTTGCGCCGAGGCTTCGCCAAGTTCGGGAAGATGGCACGCGGTTTTCTCACTAATCAGGCCATCGTGATAGGCGTGGAGACGCGCACGTCGTCGCCGGTGCGTATTCCGCGCGATGCCGCCTCGCTGTGCCATTGCCGCTTGCGCGGCCTCTATCCCTGCGGCGAAGGCGCGGGCTATGCCGGCGGCATTGTGTCGTCGGCGGTGGATGGCGAGCGGTGCGCAGAGGCGCTTGCCGAGGCAATGTCGGCTGAGTGATTACGACATCCGGTCGCGGTAGTCTTCGTAGGTGAAATGGCGGAGCAGCTCCATAGTGCCGTCAAGATGGCGGTACCAGATGTCGGGGTGCTGAATGCCGTTGAACATCGTGGTTTTCACCGTAGTGTAATGGTTCATATCCTGCAGCGTCAGCCGCTGGCCGGCGTGGAGCGGTTGCTCAAAGCTCCAGTCGCCCACGAAGTCGCCGCTGAGGCAGGAGTTGCCGCCGAGCCGGTAGGTGGGCATGCCGGGCTGCACCTCGGGTAGAGCCTCCTCGATGGCGGGCTTGTAAGGCATCTCAAGGCAGTCGGGCATATGGCAGGCGAATGAGGCGTCGATGATGGCGGTGGCGATGCCGTCGCTTTCCACCACGTCGAGCACGCTCACTATCAGGTCGCCCGTTTGCCACATAAAGGCGCTGCCCGGCTCCAGAACGACGTGAAGACCGGGATGGCGGCGCTTAAACTCTTGCAGTAGCGTGATGAGCTTCTCGCAGTTGTAGTCGCGATGGGTCATCAGGTGGCCACCGCCCATATTTATCCATTTGAGCCGGTCGAGATACTTGCCGAAGTCGGCCTCCACCTTGTCGAGCAGCTGCTCGAGTTGGGTGGGCATCGACTCGCAGAGGTCGTGGAAGTGGAAACCCTCGATGCCTTCGGGGAGTTCATCGGGGAGGTCGGCCGCGGCCACTCCGAATCGCGAGCCGGGGGCGCACGGGTCGTACTGCGCCGGAGTGGTGAGCGAGAGCTTCGGGTTGATGCGCAGCCCGCACGAGATGTCGTGGCCGCTCGCGGCTATCAGGCTGTGGTAGCGCTCATACTGCGCGAGGCTGTTGAATACTATATGGGAGCTGCCGTCGATAAATTGGGCTATGGTCTCCGGGGTATATACGGGGCAGTAGGTGTGGACTTTGCGGCCCAGGTAGTCGTTGCCGAGCAGCATCTCGTTGACCGAGCTGGCGGTGGAGGCGATGCCGTACTCGCGCAGCACACCGAAGGTGCGCCACAGGGCGTTGGCCTTGAAGGCCATAATAATCTCTACGCCGGCGCGCCGAGCTACGTCGGTGATGAGGTCGAGGTTGCGGCGTATGCGCTCTTCATATACTATATAGTAAGGAGTCGTGATTTCCATTTCGGTAGCTTATCTCTTTTTGATTTGGAACTTGGCAAACTTCATCAGCAGCACTTTAGAGCCGAGATTGGTGAAGTTGACGGTAATTTTGGCATCGACGCCTGAGGTGTCGATGAGGGTAATCACGCCGTCGCCGAAACGGGAGTGGGTGATGATTGACCCTACGGCCACCTCGTCGATGGCGTGGGTGGCGAAGTCTCCTTGCGGTGCCGCGGCGGGTGTCGGGGCGGCCGTGGCGTCGGGCCGGACTGTGGCGGCGGGGCGATTGTAGATGGCGCGGATGGTGGCAGTGGAGTGGCCGAAGTCGCTCTTGGCGGCTGCCGAGGTGTCGAAGCGCTTGCGCGCCGAGGGCGCGAAGGCCGAGCGGAACGGCAACGGCTCGGCGTCGCTGCCGCTATCAGAGGAGGCCGAGGTCTGCTGCATCTGCAGCAGCGACGGGTCGATGTCGCGCAGGAAGCGGCTCATCGTGCACATCTTGGTCTGGCCGTTGATGTAGCGGGTGTTGGCAAAGGTGATGATGCAGTTGACTTTGGCTCGCGTGATTGCCACGTACATCAGGCGGCGCTCCTCTTCAATGCCTTCAATGGTGTCGCAGCTGAGGGCCGAGGGGAACAGCTCCTCTTCGGCGCCCACGATGAATACGTTTTTGAACTCGAGGCCTTTGGCGGCGTGCACGGTCATCAGTGTCACTCGGGAGCCGTCGGCGCTGTCGGTGTCGCTATCCTGGTCGGTGGCCAGCGACACTTCGGATAGGAAATTGGTGAGCCCGATGGCTTCGGTGCCCTCCTCCTCGGTGCGGGTGGTGACAAATTCGCCCACGGCGTTGAGCAGCTCCTGTATGTTCTCTTGCTTGCTGATGTTCTCGGGCGTGTTGTCGGTGAGCAGCATAGAGTAGAGGCGGGTGTCGTTGATGATTTTTTGAGCCACCTCAAAGGCGTTGGCGCCGTCGGCATTGGCGCTGATAAACGACTGCACGAGCGCTGTGAAGGCGTTGAGCTTGGCCACGGTGCCGCGGTTGCAGCCGGTGGTGTCGAGCAGGGCGGGGGTGCAAAGCACGTTCCAGATACTGCAGTTGTGGGTGCCGGCGGCCGCTGTGAGCTTGCCTACGGTGGTGTCGCCGATGCCGCGAGCCGGGTAGTTGATGATGCGGCGAAGCGCCTCGTCGTCGTCGGGGTTGACGGCAAGGCGGAAGTAGGAGATGACGTCTTTCACCTCCTTGCGCTGATAGAACGAGAGGCCGCCCCATATCCGATAGGGGATGTTGCGCTTGCGAAGCGCCTCCTCGAGCACACGCGACTGGGCATTGGTGCGGTAGAGCACGGCAAATTCCTGAAAGCTGTCGCCTTGACGCATGCGCAGCTCCACGATTTTGTTGGCCACCACATAGCTCTCTTCGTAGCCTGAATAGGCCTGGATTACGCTCACGCGCGAGCCGCGGTTGTTGTCGGAGAAGATGTGCTTGGGTATCTGCTGCTTGTTCTTCTCTATCAGGGAGTTGGCGGCGTCGAGGATATTCTGGGTGGAGCGGTAGTTCTGCTCGAGCTTGAAGATGCGCAGGTCGGGGAAGCGCTCCGAGAGGGTGAGGATATTCTTGATGTTGGCGCCGCGGAAGGAGTAGATGCTTTGGGCGTCGTCGCCCACCACAAACATACGTCGGTGCACAGCGCAGAGCTGCGACACTATCAGGTGCTGGGCGAAGTTGGTGTCTTGATACTCATCGACGAGGATGTACTGGAACTGCTCTTGGTAGCGCTTGAGCACGTCGGGGTTGTCGCGGAAGAGCACATTGGTATAGTAGAGGATGTCGTCGAAGTCCATAGCGTTGGCGATGCGGCAGCGGTTCCAGTAGGCGGTATATACGGCGTGGAAGAGCGGACGCTTGGCGCGGGTGTCGGCCTTGAGGGCCTCGGCATCGGCAGCGTAGGCCGATGGGGAGATAAGGGCGTTCTTGAGGTTGGAGATTTGCGACTGCAGCGTGCTGGGCTTATACACCTTGTCGTCGAGCTGCATATCCTTGACGATGGTCTTTATGAGCGAGCGGGAGTCGGCGGCGTCGTAGATGGTGAAGTCGTGGCGGAAGCCTATGCGGTCGCTGTTGTAGCGCAGCAGCCTGAGGAAGATGGAGTGGAAGGTTCCCATCCATAGGCGTGAGGCTTCGTCGTCGCCTATAAGGGCGGCGATGCGCTCCTTCATCTCGCGCGCGGCCTTGTTGGTAAAAGTCAGGGCCATAATGCGATAGGGGTTGAGGCCCTGATTGAGAAGGTGGACGATTTTGTAGGTGAGCACGCGAGTCTTGCCTGAGCCGGCGCCGGCGATTACCAGTGCGGGGCCGTCGCCGTATTCCACGGCGGCGCGCTGCTGCTCGTTCAGGTCGTCAAGGTAGTTGTGGTCTGCCATTATGGGGGTGGTTATTCAACTTCGGCTTCGGAGTCGTATTCGTGGGCGCTCGATTTCAAGATGTCGGCCAGGGCGTAGAGCAGTGCGTCGGTGCTGTTGAGGTAGCGCACCCGGGCGGTGTCGTCGGTGATAATGTCGGCCACGGCCTTGCGGGCTTCAGTCCAGCGGGAGAGGGCGGGGAACAGACGTGTGTCGCGCGTCCGGGTGGCTTCGTTGTATATCACGAGCAGAGAGGTTCGGTCGAAGTCGCAGCCGGCGATGAAGCTGTTGGCGTGGTCGAGGAGCTCATTGACGCTGAGCCTGAAGAGCTGCTCGGCCGGTAGAGTAGTTGAGGGGTCGGGGAGCGTCGGCTGTTGATGCCCGAGGTCGGTGGCTACGCAGCGCAGACGAAGCTCCTGGATGTGCTGAGTGTCGCCTCCGGCGATGAGGCCGGCGATGCTGCCGCCGTAGTTGGCTATGTAGATGGCGTTGGTGTTGACTTCACACAGGGAGCTGTAGAGGTCGAGCCACGTGTCGAGCTCTTTATCGATGGCGAGTTTATCTGCGAATCGCGAGAAGCGGTTAAACAACTGCTTGTAGCCGTCGATTTGGGCGTAGAGCAGCGCGGCTTTGGTGATGGATATAGCGGTGTGCATATCAAGATTGCTCCCGGCCGATAGTGTGGCATCGGCAAGCTTCACGATGGTATCGACCGTAGCTTCCACGCTGAGTCCGTGGGCATCGCCGTATTGCTTGAAAAGGCCCTTGCAGTAGTAGTGCCACGACGAGAGGTAATCGATATTGTTGTAGCGCGGGTCGTCGTCGAGCATCTGCGTCACTTGCCATAGCTCGCTGGCGAGCATCGTCAGCTCTTCATCGGCCTCACACATCCGATCGGCCCAGAGGCACAGGTTGTTTTCGCTGTTGATGTCGCTGTTGAAGGGGCGGACGACATCGCGCTCCTCGTAGGAGATGATATCGGAAGCGGCGTAGTCGGGCGACTTGGCTGTAATATCTTGCATCGTAATCGAGATAGCAGCCACGAGGGTGAGAGCTGCAACTATGTGATTTGCTTTGACAGGGTTCATAAGCGATGATTTTCGGGGTTATGTTTCAGATAACAAATTTCGGAATTTGCCGCCGCATTTGCAACACCCTGCCCCAAAAATCTCGCCCGCCGCCCCTCGATATCGTTACGTATGTGAGGCTTCATCTCGGTAGTGGAGTGCGCCGGCCGCGGCATTGCGGCAATAAAAATATAGGCAGAGCCGCAGGGCCTTGCCTATATCATATTGATAGGATAAAAATGCGTTGCTATTACTTAAGCGCGTCTTTTACAGCGTCGTTGTGCATCATTTCCTCTTGGAAAACGTATGCGCCGGTCTTCGGTGACTTCACCATCTTGATGACCTTGCTGTAGGAGCGACCTTCACCCGTCTGAAGGGTTGCGACTGTCTTTTTTGCCATATCGGTACAGTATTATTTGATTTCTTTATGAACGGTCACTTTCTTGAGGTACGGGTTGTATTTCTTCAACTCGAGGCGCTCAGTGGTGTTCTTACGATTCTTGGTGGTGATGTAGCGCGACATACCGGGGACACCGCTACCACGCTGCTCGGTGCATTCGAGGATCACTTGCACTCTGTTGCCTTTTGCTTTCTTTGCCATCGTGTTTAGACTGCTAAAGTTCTGATTTCAGTTAAATAACCCTTGTCGGCAGCTTGCTTGATGGCTGCGTCCAGACCAATCTTGTTGATGGTGCGCAATCCGGCTGCTGATACGTTGAGCACTACCCATACGCCTTCTTCCACCCAGAAGAATTTCTTGGTGAAGAGGTTGACGTTGAAGCGGCGCTTTGTCCTTCTCTTCGAGTGCGATACGTTGTTGCCCGTCATCGCCGATTTACCTGTTATTTGACAAATTTTTGCCATGGCTATCGTTTCGTTTTTTAATTTCTAAATATAACTCCTCAAAACAGGGTGCAAAGTAACTAAAAATCGGCGTAATTACCAAATAATCTTGCAATAATTTCAAAAATTTGCGTTTACGATAGCTTTTGGGTTATGCATTCGCGTCGTTGTCGATAAGGAGATGGAGCAGGAGCTTGAGGGCTTCGGTGGAGGCGCGGTCGATGACGCGGGCGCGGTCGCCGGGCAGGTGGAGCAGGCGCGTGA
>CAMHGU010000074.1 GCA_946184715.1 uncultured bacterium
GAGGGTCGCGAGTTCGAGCCTCGTCTACCGCTCCACAGGCAAGCGCCGGAAATCGCCCGATACAATCGGGCAATTTCCGGCGGCTTTTTCATTACAGAGGGGTTCTATAGGAGCTATAGAATCTATGGGGCAAAGGGAGGGTCAGGGGTCGCGCCAGTCGCCGTGGGCTTTGATGAGGGCGATGAGGTGGGGGATAGCGAGCTGCTGCTCGATGTTTTTCTCCACACACTGCTTCCCTTTGTAGAGACTGATTCGGCCGGGGCCGGCGCCCACGTAGCCGTAGTCGGCATCGGCCATCTCGCCGGGGCCGTTGACTATGCAGCCCATAATGCCTATCTTGAGGTGCGTCAAGTGCGACGTGGCGGCCTTAATCTCCTTGACGGTGCCTTGGAGGTCGAAGAGGGTGCGGCCACAGCTGGGGCAGGAGATATACTCGGTGGCGGTGGTGCGCAGGCGGGCGGCCTGCAAGAGCGTGAAAGCCCACTCGGCCAGCTCGGCCTGCCGGTCGTAGCGAGGCGCGGAGAGCCATACGCCGTCGGCGATGCCGTTCATCAGCAAGGTGCCGAGGTCGCACCCGGCTTTCACCTGTAGCCATTCGGCATCGGTGTCGGGGTAGGTCACGTGGACGATAATAGGCTGATTTCGCCCGATGGAATCGAGCTTTTTGGCCAACGCCTCGATGGCACCGGGGATATTGGCATTGGTGGTCGTAGCCACGATGATGGTGCGGTCGGTTATGGCATCGGGGTCGATGTCCTGCTCGGCATCGAGGTGCAGCCAGCGGGCGGCGCGCATGGCGGTGAAGTCGGCGGCCGTCCCTTCCACATCGCTTACCACTATGGGTTGGTTGTTACCGCCTACGATACCCACCTCGCGAGAGCGGCGCCGCGGCGGCAACGGCTCGCGGCTACATTCGCCTCCGATAGGCCGATGCCCTTGCCGTGTGGCGATATAATCGACGATTTTGCGCGCCACGGGCAGCTCGGCCACGGGGTCCTCGCTGAGCGACACGCGAATGGTGTCGCCGATGCCATCGCTCAGCAGCGTGCCGATGCCGGTGGCCGACTTCAGGCGACCCGTAGCGCCGTCGCCGGCCTCGGTGACGCCTAAGTGCAGCGGGAAATGCATATCCTCAGCATCCATAGCCACGACAAGCCGACGCACGGTTTCGACCATCACCTTAGCATTGGAGGCCTTGATGGAGATTACCACGTCGAGAAAATTCTCGGCCACAAACACCCGCAGGAACTCCATCGCCGACTCGACCATACCGGCAGGTGTGTCGCCGTAGCGGCTCATAATGCGGTCGCTGAGCGAGCCGTGGTTGACGCCTATGCGCACTGCCCGATGCTCGGCCTTGCAGATGTCGATGAGCGGAAGTAGGGCCTCACGGATTTTGCCGAGTTCATCGGCATATTCCGCATCGGTGTACTCGAGGTGGCGGAAGGTGCGGGCGGCATCGACAAAGTTGCCGGGATTGATGCGCACCTTATCGGTGACGCGCGCGGCGGCAAGGGCTGCGGCGCGGTTGAAATGGATATCGGCCACGAGCGGCACTTGGCACCCGCGCTCGCGGGCAAGTTGCCGAATTTGCCCGATACTATCGGCCTCTTTCGTCCCTTGGGCCGTAAGCCTGACATATTCCGCGCCGGCCTCGGCGAGCTGCAGCACCTGCCGCAGCGACGCCTCGACGTCGGTCGTCGTGGTGTTGGTCATACTCTGAATACGGATGGGATAGTCGCTGCCCATCGGGGTGGAGCCCACATTGACGGTGACGGTGGGCCGGCGCCGGTAGTTGTAACTTGCCATATCAATCGATTACATAAAGATGTCAACAATAATCTGCATCGCCAGAGCCACGGAGAAGAAGCCGTTGGCAAAACCGGCCACCTCCTGGGCGATGGTGTGCTGCCGCAGCACCAAGCGGGCGGTACCCACCACTCCGGCGAGCAGGATGGTGGCGATGATAAGCCAGAAGAGGTCGAACGCCTCAAGCCCGTAGGTGTGGATAAAGAACAGCAGGGCGATGATGCCGCTGATGCCGGTCATGTGGCCCGATATCTTCCACCAGAAATTGACGATGAAGGCTACCGCAGCTGCCAGCACGCCGCCTATCACAAAGGCTATCAGCCAGATAGGAGCGTGAACGCTATTGAGATACAATGCGGTGACGGCGTAGCACACGATGGCGAAGATGTAGGGCAGCTTGCGGTCGTGCTGGTCGTCGAGGTTGAAATGCTTCACCTTCTTGAGCCTCACGAGCACGCTCACGAAGATAACCGGCAGCACGAAGGTGAGGAAGAACACCACCGAGAGGACAAAGAGCCTGGAGCCCACGGGCGCCAAGCTCATAATCGACACCCACAGGGCGAGAAAGATGCCGTAGGTGGGCATCATCAGTGGCGACATCACTGTCGATACGAAGGTGGCTATGCGCTCTAAGATGCTGTTGTTCATATTATTATACGTGATAAATTATTCTTTGCGGAGGCGCGACACGGGGATAGCGAGCTGGTCGCGGTATTTGGCTACAGTGCGGCGGGCGATATCGTAGCCCTCGTCGGTAAGTATTCGATAGATGCGCTCATCGGAGAGGGGCTTGCGCTTATCCTCGGCGTCGATAAGCTCTTTGATGCGCGCCTTGACTTTTCGTGCCGAGACCTCCTCGCCAGATTCGTGGCCGAGGCCTTCGCTGAATAGGCGGCGTAGCTCTATAGTGCCCCAGGGCGTGGCGGCGTATTTTCCGGCGGTGGCTCGCGAGATTACCGACACGTCGCGGCCGCAGCGCTCGGCGATGTCGCGGAGCACCATAGGGCGCAGCTGCTGCTCGTCGCCGGTGAGGAAGTAGTCGCGTTGCATCTCGATGATGGCGCTCATCACGGCCAGAAGGGTCTCTTGCCGCTGCCGGAGGATGCGAATGAAGCCAGTGGCGGCGTCGTATTTCTGCTTGACGTAGGCGGCGGCTTCAGCATCGGTGCGCGACGGGTTGGGCTTGGGCTCTGCGTGGTACATACGGTCGAACGACTCCTCGATGTGCAGCTCGGGAATGCTGTTGGGCATAGTGAGGTGGATGGTGTCGCCGTCGGTATCGATTTCGAAATCGGGGATTACCTGCTGGGAGTGCTGCTCGGAGCGCGATGAGGCGAAGGCGCTGCCGGGCTTGGGGTTGAGAGAGCGCACCACATCGTTGGCGCGACTCACTTCGTCGAGCGTGGCGCGCGACAGCGATGCCACGCGCTCAAAGTGGCGCTTGGAGTATTCGTCGTAGTGCTTTTCGATGATGAGGCGGGCGAGCTTCACGCTCGGCGTCGGCTCTAATCGGTTGAGTTGCAGTAGTATGCAGTCGCGGAGATCGGTGGCGGCGATGCCGGGCGGGTCGAGGCGGCGCACCACGTCGATGGCCTCTCGGGCCTCGTCCTCGCTGATGTCGATACCGGTGGCGATGGTGGCGTCGTAGGCGATGTCGTCGGGCGTGGCGCGCAGGTAGCCGTTGCTGTCGATTTCGCCTATGACGTATTCGGCCAGGGCGCGCTGCCGCGGCGTGAGGTCGAAGTCGGCGAGCTGCTCGGTGAGGTGGTCGATGAGCGATTCCTCGGCCACAACCACCGTGGTGGGGGCTTCGTCGTCGGCCGAGTAGTTGCGGGCGCGACGCAGATAGTAGGGGGTGTCGTCATCGTCACGGTAGTCGGCGCGCTGCAGGTCGTCGCCGCTCTCGGTGTAGGCGTTGCCCTCCTCGTCGCGCTGCGGCTCGGGGGCGTCGCCGGCAGGCTCGCTCACCTCGAGCGCGGGATTGTCGTCGAGCTCACGCCGCACCTCCTCCTCTACGGCCGTGCGGGGGCTCTCGATGAGGTGCATCAGCCTCACCTGCAGCGGCGACATTCGCTGCTGCAGGCGCTGGCGTTGCTCAAGCTGTAACGACTCTTTGGGCATAGGTAGCTATACTTTTTCGTAATGCCGCACGGTGACGAGGTCGCCGTCGTGCTCGGTAATCTTCAGCGAGCGCCCGTCGCGCTCTATTTCCCACCTTACGGTCTTGTAGCTGCCGTCGCTGTCGCGCCGCGAGGTGTAGGTGAGCAGGTAGTGGTCGCCCTCTTGGGCAAGCTTGCCATAGCTCTCGGAGGTGCCCACAAGGCCGTCGTTGCTATAGAACTTTACTATATCGTTCTGAAAGGCGATGTAGGTGCGGGGGTCGATGTCGATTGCCGCGCCGGTGCCGTCCTCGGATGCAGTCAGATGCCACACTCCGTAAAGCCCGAAGGGGTCGCCGTCGTTCTTTGTACAGCCTGTGACGATGGCCATCAGCGCTATCATCAGGGCTATAAGCGAATATCTATTGATAGTTTTCATCATTTTCCAAGGGTGAAGTTGCCGGAATAACGTGCTGAGATTAAGGCGCCGAAGTTGTTGCCGTAGAGGCGGCCGCGGTCGAGGGCGAGCTGTGCCTTGAAGCGGAGGCCGCGCAGGAACGGGGCGTCGTAGCCGGCCTCAATCATCATCGCGAAGGCGGTGGGCTTGCTGAGGTCGGGAATGGAGTAGGTGCCCCACGAGGTGCGGTGCGAGAGCAGCACGCGGTAGTCGATGGCGGGGGTGATATTGCCCTCGATGCCGATGTGGAAGCCGCGAATGCGGTTGTGGTAGTAGCGGAGGGTGCCGCTGTGGTCGTAGAGCGTCGATTGGAGCATCGGCGTGCCGATCGACATTCCGTAGTGGGCATAGCCGTTGTACTGGAAGTTGTTGTAGTAGTCGTCGTTGCCGGTAGCCTGGCCTTTGCGCAGCTCGGCGGGGAGGTCGGGGTGGTCGCCCGGCGCCCAGTGCACGGGGCCGCTCTGATTGGTGAAGTCGAGATACTCTACCACCACTCCGTTGACGTAGCCGGGCTTGGCGGCTTTATATTCTATGCCGTACACGCCGTCGAAGCCGTTGAGGAACCCCATTCCCGAGGCGTCCTCAAAGGGGCGCTGCAGGTAGAGCTTGAGCTGCTTGCCGTCGCGGAAACGGTAGCGGAGGTGGAAATCGAAGGAGCCCACGCCGTTGCCGTCGTAGTAGCGCTCGTTGCCTTTGCGGGTGCCGTTCGACGGGATGATGGTGTGGAGGAAGCTCTTGAAGGTGAACGGGTCGTTGACGGTCTCGGAAGCCACGCCGTTGTGGTATTTGGTGGTGCTGCCGGCTATCTGGGTGCCCATCTGCACGCCGAGGAAGCCGAAGAGGGGCTTATCGGGGTTGGAGCCGAGATAGATGCGCTTATAGGAGTACCACACGCCGGTGGTCAGCAAGCCGTTGTAGTGGTTCTGGTGGTTGCGGAGCCAGGCGTTGTCGGTGGTGTGGCCGAGCGAATACTGGGCGTCGATTTGAAACCAGCGCTTAGTGAACGGCACGGGGACAAAGTGGCTGAAACCGATGCGCAGCTGCGGTATGGGCCGGGCGTTGGCGCTCTCAGTGAGGTCGCCTGAGGCGAGGCGGTCGTTGAGCCAGGCCGAGCTGCGCTCCTTGCTGCCGAGGCTTACGAAGATGCTGCGGTAGCGTATCTCGCCATAGAGCTGGTGGAGCCAGAAGGCCGCGGGGCGCTGCCAGATGTCGGCCACGGTGGGCGGCGCGCTCTCGGTGCCGGCGGTCACCACGTGGCTATAGGGCGCGCGGTTGCTCAGGCCGGCGATTACCTCTACGCCGAAGCCCCAGCTGAAGCGACGGGTGGTGTCCCAGTCGTGCTTGAGCGATGCGCGTAGCTGTAGGTTCTTTCCCTGGGTCAGGGTGCCGTAGTTGTTGGAGGCCATATAGTACGGGGCCAATTTTGCCGTGCTCGCGGTGCCTATGGCCTCGGCCGAGTAGTCAATGGGCACCTCGGCGGTGGCGCTCACGACAGCGGCTGCGAGCAGCATTGTCAGAAGGATTGGTGTCTTGTATCGTTTCATCGTTGATTGGTTTCGCGTTGGCGGTCGTAGGTGGCGATGTGACGGTCTTTCTTCTCGGGGGTTATCTCGTCGATTTTCAAGAAGATGCCGCTCTCTTCCACCTCGCCGAATTCGTGGTTGATGGCCGTGCCGAACACCCTCATCGTGGGCGACAGGCTCATATAGGCGTTCACAAGCGGGGGGATGTTGTAACCTTGGCTGCGTATCTCGTGGTTGAGGCGCCGATAGTCGTCGCGGAAGTTGTGGCCGGTGAAGAGGCGACTCATCAGCTCGAGGTCGGGGTGGGTGGTCAGTGGCTCTATGGGCCGCACGAGGCCGTCGGGGTCGGGGAAATAGAGATTGAGGAAGTAGAGCAGCATATCGCGACACTCGCGCTTGTAGCTGGGGTACATCGTAAACTTCCCGAAGAGGTACTCTATCTGCGGATACACCACGGTGAGGGCGCCGAGGCCGTCCCATAGGTTGTCGAGGGCGTAGATGGCCTTAGCTCCGGCGCGGCTCGACTGGTACTCGATGCGCACGAAGGAGCGCCCCAGCTCCACGGTGTGGGGCAGCAGCTCGCTGATGAAGCGGGGCGAGAACCGGAACATATGGCTCGTGGCAATGTGGGGCACGCCGTCGTGCAGCTCTACGTCTTCACCGAGAATAAAGCGGTAGCCGCCTATTATCTCTTTGTCGGTGGGGTTCCACACTATCAGCTGGCGGCAGGGCACGGGCATCGTGTCAAATTCGTCGATGTCGCACTCTTTGCCGGTGCCGCCGCCCGAGGCGCGGAAGGCTATCTCGCGCAGGCGCCCTATCTCGCGCATCACGGCCGGGGCCGTGTGGGCATCGGTGATGTAGATTTCGTTGCCGCCTTTGTTGGTGTGCCGTAGCCGGCGCGCGGGCGTGAGCTCGGCCTCGAGGGCGGAGATGTCAACGGGTGGTATGATAGGTGCTTCAGTCATGGTGGTGATTAAGGTTATATACTTGCTCGCTCACCCACGCGGCCCAGTGGCGGCGCGAGCGCGAGGCGTTGAAGGTGTCGTAAGGTATGGGCTGCCCGAAGGTGACGTGGAGCCGTGCCCCGCGCTGCTTCACCATCTCTTTGGGCAGATATATCATCTCAATGTTGAACTTAAGCCCGAGGCGCTCGCGCCAGCGGGCCAGGCGGTAGAAGAAGCGGGAGTTGGCGCCATCGAAGTGCACGGGAATGACGGTGCGACGGTAATCGACGGCGTTCTTGACGAACGACGGCTTCCACTCGAGGTCCTCGATGACGCGGCCGTGGGTGTTGCGCGAGCAGAGGCCCGCGGGGAAGGTGCCGATGGGACCATCGCCGGCAAGGGCGGCATCAATGGCGCTTACCTCGTCGCGGCTCTGGCGCCCGTGTTTGTTGACGGGCAGAAACACCGGGCGAAGGGGCTTCACGGCCATCAGCAGGTCGTTGACAATCCAGCGGATAGAGCCGAGCCGGCGGTCGAGTAGGTCGATAAGCGCAAGCCCGTCGAGCCCGCCGAGGGGGTGATTGGACACGAAAAGCAGCCGGGCATCGGGGCCGGCGGCGGCAAGCGCGGCGTCGAGCCCTTCCTCGCTCACCTCCACGCCGAAATACTCGAGTGAGCCGCGAGCGAAGTCGGCCCCCTCGCAATCGCCGTAGCGCCGGAGTATCTCGTTGAGTTCTTGCTCGCAGATGGTGCGCCGCAGCCACGACACCACGCAGCGCGGCACGTAGCGCATCCGCTGGCCGAGCTTCTGCCGCAGCACGGCCTCAAGGTCGATGCGTAGCGGCTTCGCCGAAGCCGCTGTACCTATATGTGGGTTATTCTCTTCCATTCTGACTTCAAAATTACGAATATTATCCCGTATTCCCTGCTTTTTGGCTCGAAAATTGCAATAAAACCGCCTCCCGCCACCTTTCTCGCATCACCAATTGCCGATTGCAACGCTCACGATGTCCCGTTTTCGCAAAAATTTGCATTTTTACCGCCCGATAGTAAAAATTTCTTAATTTTTTGTTGCATAGTTGCTGCCTTTGTATTATTTTAGCAACTGAATTCGCAAGCCGATTCGCTCGGTTTGTATAAATTAAGTTAAACCGAAACGACATATATTATGAAACGTAACCCCATAGCCACGGTCACTCGGCAATCAATAGCGCCGGAGCGCCTTTTGATTGGCAATCGAAGCTTGACGGTGATGATGCGGGGCTACAATATGATGTATCGTGACTTCCTTCCATAAATCGACTAATCGCGGCTGAGGCTTACACCTATTTAATAAGGTAGAGCATCAGCCGCCACTAATATCAGCAACAACCAATCAATCAATTATTAACTTTAAGTCTAATTTTAACCGAACGTTTATGAAAAAACAGATTTTTCTAATCGGTGCGCTAATGCTCTCATTAGGGTTGCCGGCAGTCGGAGGCTTTACGGCCTCGGCAGAGCCAGCACCTCAGATGGCAACAGCTACGACTCTGACCTCCATCAACGGTTCCATCGTTGATGAGAATGGCGAAGCCGTAGTGGGCGCAAGTGTTCAAGAGAAAGGCTCTAACCGTGGCACGGCCAGCGACCTCGAAGGCCGCTTCGCGTTCCGTGGCAAGGAAGGGTCGGATCTCACAATTAGCTATGTAGGTTACAAGACAGTGACCGTGAAGGCCGGCACCGGCATCTCCGTCACTCTTGAGCCCGACAACGCCCTGCTCGACGAGCTCGTGGTCGTAGGTTACGGCACACAGCGCCGTGTGGACCTCACCGGCGCCGTTTCGACCGTCGACCTCGACAAGGCCGTTGGCTCGCGTCCTGAAGCCGACCTCGGCAAAGCCCTCCAGGGTGCCGTGCCCGGCCTTACCGTCATCAACAATAGCGGTAACCTCAACGACAGCCCCACGCTCAAGATTCGCGGTACCGGTACTCTGAGTAACGACGCTACCTCCAATCCTCTTATCGTGGTGGACGGTGTGCCCGTTGATGACCTCTCGATGCTCAACAGCTCCGATATCGAGTCGATCAGCGTGCTCAAGGATGCCGCTTCCACCTCTATCTATGGTACCCAGGCTGCCTTCGGTGTGATCCTCATCACCACCAAGAAGGCCGAGAAGGGCGACCGCGTGAGTGTAAGCTACACCAACAACTTCGCTTGGGACCAAGCTACCGTACTCCCCAACTTCCCCGACGTGCCCACGCAGCTCCAGGCCGCTATCGGCGCTAAGCTTCGCGCCAACGGCCAGCGTGCCGAGCTCTTCGGTATGAACTTCGACGAGCTTCTGCCCTACGCCATCGCTTGGCGCGACCAGCACAACGGCAAGAAGATAGGCTACCAAGAGATGCAGCCCTACGTTGACGAGAACAACGTGGGCGACTATCGTATTGTGGACGGTAAGCCGATGTACTACGCCGACTTCGATATCCGCAAGATCTGGTATCGCAGCGCTGCTCCCTCGCAGAGCCACAACATCAACATCAAGGGCTCGAGCGGCCGCACCACCTACTACGGCTCCTTCGGCTACAGCAGCAAGGAAGACCTGATGCCGTGGAACCCCGCTAAGCGTCAGCGCTACAACGCTGCCCTCAACGTGCAGACCGACATCACCGACTGGCTCACCGCAGGCGCCCGCGTCACCTTCGCTCGCCGCCAATACCGCGATGCCGATGTGTGGTCAAATATCTATCCCACCATCTGGCGCTGGGCTTCTTTCTTCGTGCCCTCCGGCACTGTCGATGGCAACGACTTCCGTATGGTGGCCTTCC